>CALZPS010000065.1 GCA_945827765.1 uncultured Lachnospiraceae bacterium
GAATACCGTTTTAAACTTGCCCCAGTAGCTTGCGGCAATTACAATACCACTGTCAGATGCCACCAGCCGGAACCCGCTGATGATAAATTCACGTGCAATAATGATAATAACAATCCAGGCAGAAAGTTTTCCTTTCTCTATCAAACAAATCATTGCGGAACATACAAGCAGTTTATCTGCCAACGGATCCATAAACTTTCCGAAATTTGTTACAAGATTATGTTTTCTGGCAATCTGTCCGTCCAGCATATCGGTCAGACTTGCCACGCAAAACAACACTAAAGCAATCCACTTATTGGCGCTCCCGCCCACATCTGTCAACATAAAAAATACAAAAAACGGTACCATCAATACTCTTAATACGGTCAGCTTATTTGGTAAATTCATCACTTAATCCTCCTATCAAATCATACTCTTGTGCACCGGTCACCGTCACTCTGGCAAAATCTCCGGTTTCCAGCAATTCTCCGGTCTCTACGAAAATAAGTCCGTCCACATTCGGCGCATCCCGATAGGTACGTCCGACATACGCCGGTTCATCTGCCACTTTTCCTTCAATCATGACAAGAACTTCCCGCCCAATCATCTGCTCCGCTGCATCAAATGCAATCTCCTGCTGCAGTTCCATCAGCTCTGCCTGCCGCTCCTTCTTGACCTCCTCTTCAATCTGATCCGGCAGCTCTGCCGCCGGAGTATCTTCCTCCTGTGAATAAGTAAACACACCCAGACGGTCGAATTCCATCTCATCCACAAACTCCATCAATTCTTCATGCTGCGCCTGTGTCTCTCCCGGGAATCCGGTAATCAAGGTCGTCCGCAGACAGATATCCGGAATTTTCTTTCTCAATTTTGCTACTATGTCTTTCAATTCCTGCTTTGTTGTCCTGCGACCCATCCGTTTCAGAATATCATCGTTGGCATGCTGAATCGGCAAGTCCAGATAATGACAGATTTTCGGTTCATCTTTCATTACCGCAATCAATTCATCAGTAATCTCTTCCGGATAACAATATAAAATCCGAATCCACTGCAGACCGCTGATTTTGCACAACTCCTTCAACAGCCCGGGAAGACATTTCCCGCCATACAAATCCTTTCCGTAAAGAGTTGTCTCCTGAGCAACCAGAATCAGTTCTTTTACACCCTGTTCTGCCAGCATTTTTGCCTCGGAAATCAGTCTCTCCATCGGTACGCTGCGGAATCGTCCACGTATTTTCGGAATGATGCAATAGGTGCAATGCTTATCGCACCCTTCAGCGATCTTCAAATATGCATAATGTCCACCGGTTGTCACCTGTCGTTTTGTCTCCACACATGGAATCCGGTTTAGTTCTTCCATTTCCAACAGTTTTCTGCCACTTAGAGCCTCATCCACCGCATCCAGTATCTTATCATAAGCGGCTGTTCCCAAAACCGCATCCACCTCCGGAATCTCATCGAGAATCTCCTTCCGGTAACGCTCTGCCAGACAGCCTGTGACAATCAGCGCCTTGAGCTGACCACATTTTTTATATTCTGCCATCTCCAATATAGTATCCACACTTTCCTGCTTTGCATCATGGATAAAGCAGCAGGTATTGATGACGATTACATCTGCCTGATTCTCATCATCTGTCATCTCATATCCTCTGGATGCCAGTAGTCCCAACATCACTTCAGTGTCCACAAGATTCTTGTCACACCCGAGTGAAACGAATAATAATTTCATATCCTCTCTCCCAATCAAAACAAAAAGCTGTCCGAAACACGTTTCTAAGCACTCCGGCAACGCCAGAAGAGCAGGTGCCGCTTTGGCATCTGCCCTCCCTGTATGTTTTATGCTTCCTCTTCCTCTGCATTCTCAGACAAAATTTTAAATTTGCCCTCGTTTAACTCACTGATTGCTATAGACAACGGTTTCTCTCCACCCCTGGTATTTATCAGCGGCATCTGCCCGTCAATCAACTGTCTCGCTCTCTTGGAGGTTGCCATCACGATAGAATAACGGCTGTTGACCACCTTGGTCTCGCCCTCTTCCACATCCTTATTTACAACCTTCATCAAATCTGTATAAGATGGATGTAACATAACTTTTATTCTCCTTTCAACTCTTCCAACTGTTTTTTAATTTCGGAAATGAACACCGTGTTTCGTGAACATCTTAAATGTTCTCCCTGTATAATCGCATGCATCTGCTCCACGCAAGTATCCAAATCGTCATTTACCACCAGATAGTCATACTTGTCCATGCCTTCTGCCTCCTCGCAAGCGCGGCGAAGTCTCGACTCAACGACATCCAAAGACTCAGTCCCCCGTCCGATAAGCCGGGCTTTCAATTCAGGGGCTGTGGGCGGTGTGACAAATAACAAAAGCGTGTCCGGAAACTTCTTTTTCACCTTCAATGCGCCCTGAATTTCAATCTCCAGAATCACATCCTTTCCGGCATCCAGCTGCTGTTCCACATAATCACGCGGCGTACCATAATAATTATCCACATACTTAGCATACTCTATCAGCTCGTCTTTCGCAATCTTTTTTTCAAATTCTTCCGTACTGATAAAGAAATACTCTCTTCCGGGGATCTCCCCTTCCCGTGGACTGCGTGTTGTCGCTGAAACTGACAGTGCATATTGTTCGCCATACTTCTTCAGTAATGCTTTCATCAGCGTCCCTTTTCCGGCTCCTGAAAATCCGGAAACTACAATCAGAATTCCCTTTGTCTTCATAAACACCTCTCTGCTTGTTTCACATACATCATACATCTGTTCTGCAAATCATCACTCGATATTTTGTATCTGTTCACGTATTTTCTCAATCTCTGTTTTCAGATCAATCGCATGGTTGGACACTTCCAGATCATTTGCCTTGGATAAAATGGTATTGGCCTCCCGGTTCATCTCCTGCGCAATAAAATCAAGCTTGCGGCCAACTCCTTCCTTTTCTTCCAGCGTATCTCTCATATGGCTGATATGACTTTTCAAACGGACGATTTCTTCATCTGTACAAATCTTGTCGGCATAAAGCACAATCTCTGTCGCCATGCGGCTCTCTTCAATCTGCGTGTCCCCTAAAAGTTCTTTCACCTTTTCCTCCAGTTTTGTGCGGTACTGCGCCACAATCTCCGGAGAACGTACTTCGATATACGCAACCAGTTCTTCCATAATAGAGAGTTTTTCCAGAATATCTTTTTTCAGATTTGCGCCTTCTGCCTCACGTGTCTGCGCAAACTGGGTAAATGCACCTTCCAGTGCTGTCTTCAGTTCCTTCCAGAGTTCTTCCTCATCCTCGGTCTGTTCTTCCATGGAAAGCACTTCCGGACACCTCGCCAGTGTAGAAACCCGAATATCATGCTCAATACCGAATTTCTCCTGCATCTGCCGGAAATAATCCATATACTCTTTTGCCAGGGTTTCATTATATTTAAGTGAAACCTGATTCTGCGAAGCATCTTCATATGTGATAAAGATATCCACCTTGCCGCGGCTCGCATATTGCTTGAGAAGTCCCCGAATCGCCGTTTCATAAAAATTAAATTTCTTCGGCATACGAATATTCACATCCAGATAACGGTGATTGACACCCTTTAATTCCACCGTAAATTTTCTCTCGCCCTGCTGTGACTCACATCTGCCAAATCCTGTCATGCTTTTTATCATGATTGTTCATCCTTTGTTTTCTTTTTCCTCTCAGGACAGTGCCCTCGCTTTTTTCCGCTGCGCTGCCTCAAAAGCCTCACGTTTTCTCGTTCACGGGTTTTTTCCCTGTGAAAATGATTATACTACTAAAGTTCACTTCAGGTCAACCATTTCTGCGCGCACAAATTTATTGTTTAACCAATAACAAGATTCCATAACTTTGGACTTGTCATTCTGAAGGCTCCTATGCTAATATAATCTCATATTTTTCTTTGGAGGAACATCCTTATGGCATTTGATGGAATCGTCGTAGCTAATCTGGCTCATGAGCTGAAAGAGCAGCTTCAGAATGGCAGAATTGCCAAAATCGCCCAGCCTGAAAGCGACGAATTATTATTTACAATAAAAACTACTGCCGGACAAAAACGGCTTTCTATTTCAGCCAGTGCATCACTGCCGCGCGTATATTTGACAGAGACCAACAAACCCAGTCCGATGACTGCTCCCAATTTTTGTATGCTGTTGCGCAAGCACATTGCCAATGGGCGTATTATCGACATCTATCAGCCCGGGCTGGAACGTATTCTCCATATCATCATTGAACACCTCAATGAAATGGGCGATTTGTGCCGCAAAGATTTGATTATCGAAATCATGGGAAAACACAGCAACATCATTTTCTGTACGGAGGATGGCACGATTATAGACAGTATCAAGCATGTCTCCGCGCAGATGAGCTCCGTACGTGAAGTGCTGCCGGGGCGCACCTATTTTGTACCGGATACCATGAATAAGCAAAACCCGCTCTCGATCTCCGAAACGGAGTTTACAACCATGCTTTATGAAAAGCCTATGGCATTATCGAAAGCAATGTACAGCTCTCTTACAGGAATCAGTCCGGTCGCAGCGGAGGAAATCTGCTATATTGCCGGAGTAGATTCCGCCCTTCCTGCCAAAGAACTGCCGGCAGATGTACTCATACATCTGTATCATCAGTTCCGCATTTATTTGGAACCAATCTCAGAGGGTCGCTTTGCTCCGGCGATATATTATGACGGAAAAGAGCCGAAAGAATTCTCTGCGCTGCCGCTGACTCATTTTTCCACTTACGCGAGGCAGGAGTATTCTTCCGTCTCGGAAGTACTGGAAACCTACTATGCCTCCAAAAATACACTGACCCGCATTCGCCAAAAATCCACGGATTTGCGGCATATTGTGCAGACTGCTTTGGAACGTAACCGTAAAAAATACGATCTGCAGACCAGACAGTTAAGCGACACGCAGAACCGTGAAAAATATAAAGTATATGGCGAACTACTGCATACTTACGGCTATCAGGCAGAGGCAAACGCCAAATCACTGGATGCCTTAAATTATTATACAAATGAAATGATTACGATTCCGCTGGATCCAACTATGACTCCAATGGAAAATGCACAGCGTTATTTTGAAAAATATAATAAGCAGAAACGTACATTTGAGGCGCTCTCACATTTGATCGATGAGACGAAAAATGAAATTGATTATCTGGAATCTGTGCGCACGGCGCTTGATATCGCTTTGACTGAGGATGACCTCTCACAGATTAAAGAAGAACTGATTGAATCCGGCTATATGCGCAGGAAGTACACGAAAAAGAAAGTAAAAATCAAGAACCAGCCTCTGCATTACATTTCCAGCGACGGATTCCATATGTATGTAGGAAAAAACAATTTGCAAAATGACGAACTGACTTTCCATTTTGCTGTAGGCAATGACTGGTGGTTTCATGCCAAACAGGTACCCGGCTCCCATGTCATTGTCAAAACCAACGGTCAGACTTTGCCTGACCGCACCTTTGAGGAGGCCGGAAGGCTCGCTGCTTACTATTCCAGTATGCGCAACGCAGACAAGATTGAAATCGACTATGTGGAAAAAAAATATGTAAAAAAGACTCCCGGAGCAAAACCAGGATTCGTCATCTACTATACGAATTATTCACTGGTCATCGACAGCGATATCAGCGGAATTGAAGAAATACATTAAGAAAGATCCACAAATTGGACAGCCAAACATGCGACTGCCATGATACAATGTGTAACAGTGATATCATGGCATCGCAAATCATTTCTCCCACAACCTGTAGTCCCATCTTGTCAGTCCAACTGTCCCAACAAATAATCAATAAACTGCTGTGCTGTCCGCCCCGACAATCCGCCGTGCGACAGTTCCCACTTATTTGCCTCCAGAAGCAGTTGTTCCTCCGGCATCGTGATACCATGCTGTACCGCCAGCGTCTTCACGATTTTCTGAAATTCTTTCTTATCCGGAGCGCCATAATAAATCGTCACGCCAAAACGTGCTACCAACGACAGTTTTTCCTGTACCGTGTCATTTGTATGCAGTTCTTCATCCCGCTCTGTCTTATCGCGGAAGGTTTCCCTGACAAGATGGCGTCGATTTGAAGTAGCATAAATGAGTATGTTATTCGGCTTTTTCTCCAATCCGCCCTCAATGACTGCTTTCAGGTATTTATATTCAATCTCAAATTCTTCAAATGATAAGTCATCCATGTAAATAATAAACTTGTAATTTCGGTTCTTAATCTGGGCAATGACATCATTTAAGTCCTGAAACTGATGCTTGTACACTTCAATCATACGCAGTCCCTGATTGTAATATTGATTGAGGATTGCTTTGATGGAAGTTGATTTTCCGGTTCCCGCATCCCCGTACAGCAGACAGTTGTTCGCCTGTTTTCCCTCCACAAATGCCTTTGTATTGTCAATCAGTTTCTTTTTTGCAATCTCATATCCGACCAGATCATCCAGATGCACATGGGCAATATTGGTAATCGGCACAATTTCCACCTCACCACCTTCCGGATGATCGACACGAAAAGCCTTATGCAGACCCAGTTTTCCGACTCCAAACTCCTGATAAAATGTTGTCAGACAAGCCTTAAATTCCGGTGCATCCTGACACACTGCCAGCGCCTGACTCAAGTCACAAATGCGGTCGCGAATCCGCTTGTTGAACACCTTTCCACTCTGATCAACATTTTTATAGTCTAAAAGCAGGCTGAAACATTCTGCCTCCAGTTCTTTCTCGAGTGGTTGAAAATCATAATCAAACAATTCTTTGAAAATCGTAAAATCATGAAGAGCGATGGCGTTGATACTCCCCTGCACCTCTCCTACGATTTCGCAGGATGTGCTGTATACATTTTCGTCACTCGCCAGCAGAAATGTCAGATATGTATGCCAGAGGTTTCCCTCAAAACCATGGCTCACCGAGATTTCCAACATTTCATTGATACATTCAAACAACAGACTGCGCAAATCTTCTTTATTATAATACTCATTATCATAGTTCTCCATCAGAAAAGTCATATCCTGAAGTATTTCCCCATATTCCATATTTTTATATAACATTAATTCATTTGTACGCATATTTTTCTCCAATCATTAATAATTCCCGAGAATTTTTAAATTAATGGCCTCTTCACGCAGACCGCGAATCGCATTTTTCACTGCCGGCTGACCCATATTTCCCTCAAAATCGACAAAAAACCGATACTCCCAGTTTCTTCCTTCTATCGGTCTGGATTCAATCTTTGTCATATTTAAATCATTATAGATAAAATGAGACAACAAACGGTACAAGGAACCGCTCTCGTGTGGCAGTTCAAAACAGATGCTGATTTTTGATGCCTCCTGTAAGAAGATTTTCTGATTTGTGACAATGATAAACCGGGTGGAATTATTCGGCTCATCATTGATATTATCCACCAGCACCTCCAGCCCGTAAAGCCTGGCTGCATAGGCGCTGCACACAGCCGCCTGACTGAAGTCTTTGTCTTTTAAAATCTTTTGTGCAGCAATTGCAGTATTCACCACACTGATCTGCTGCCACTGAGTATGCTCATCCAGAAAGTGGGACGCCTGCATCAATGCCTCCGCCTTAGAGTAGACTCTTTCTATCTGCTCCAGTTTAGTTCCCGGCAGTCCTGCCAATGTATGCTGGATGGGAATGATCGTTTCCGCGACAATATAATTCTCAAATTCAACCAACAAATCATATACCTCTGTCTCTTATACACATCTGACGCTGCCG
>CALZPS010000066.1 GCA_945827765.1 uncultured Lachnospiraceae bacterium
ATCTAGTACGGTCTCGTGGGCTCGGAGATGTGTATAAGAGACAGCAATAAATGTCCAGTCTGCTCCGTGCCAGAATCCCGTAAGAAACCACACGACCAATAGATGAAATATCCAACGCTCTTTGGACGCTCTGTTTCCGCCAAGCGGAATATATACATAGTCACGGAACCATGTACCAAGCGATATATGCCATCTTCTCCAGAATTCCGAAATACTCTTGGAGATAAACGGATAATTGAAGTTCTCAGGGAAATGAAATCCAAAGATTCTGCCGAGACCGATTGCCATGTCTGAATATCCCGAGAAATCAAAATAAAGCTGCAGCGAAACTGCAATCGCATATAACCAATAAGCAACTACCGTTGGCTCATCCAGACCATGCATAGTTCGCGCAAGATTTCCCAGCGTATCCGCAATCAGAACTTTTTTGGAAAGGCCGATGACAAAACGGGTGATGCCATAACCGAAATTTTCGAAGGAATGCGTTCTATGGGAAAGCTCTTTCTCCACTGTTGTATATCTGACAATAGGGCCTGCGATCAATTGTGGAAATAATGCCACATAAGTCGCAAGTCGAACCGGACTTTTCTGCACCTTGGCTTCACCACGGTATACATCAATCGTATAGCTTAAGCTCTGAAAGATATAAAAACTGATACCAATCGGAAGTGCCAATCCAAGAAATGCGATTTCTGTCTTAAGAAACGAATTTATATTTCTGATAAAGAAATCCGAGTACTTAAAAAAAGCAAGCACACCTATGCTTGTAATAACACTTGACCCCAAAAACACCTTTGACCAGATTGTGCCGCGAAACTTGTCGATGAAAAGGCCGTGGATATAAGTGGACAAAATCGTTGCAATCATCAGGCTTACATAGACTGGTTCTCCGTAAAAATAGAAAAACAGACTTGCTGCAAGCAGCACCAGATTCTTACATTTGGACGGCACAATAAAATATAACAAAAGCACCACCGGAAAAAAGTAATAAATAAAGCTGATTGTTGAAAATAGCAGAAGACTCCCTCCTTCTTAGCTGTTTTGTCTCACGGGTATTTCCATAAACAAAACGGGCACCCCGTCCATGAAGCGCCCATAATCAAGCTTTGAATTACCCCTCGTTTGAAGCAGGACACATAAGAAAGAACACCATGTTATTGTATGCTCCTACTACGGTCTGCTCTGCCTCTACACAGATGTTCCATCTCGGGTCACTGTTTTCGGTAAGTGTAGATATGAACTCTTTCACATCCGCACCGTCTTCCAACTCAAAAACATATCCGATAAATGCGATGGAACTCATCATCGGTCCAAACGACGCGCCGCTCTTGAAACCGGTTATTTCCGTGCTAAAGCCTGCAAGTAATCCGGGTTCTGCCTCCGCGGAACCAGACATAAACTGAATCACCGGATCTTCCGCCAAAGTGTTTGCGATATCGAGTGCGCTTTTTTCCGGGTCTGCTTTCATCGTTGACAAAAAGGAATCCCAAAGAGCACTACCCATGGTATCCTCTGTCACCTCCGGAACAATCACAGATTCCTTGTCCTCCGGTGTAGTGTTCTTATCATCGCCCTTCCTGCCACATGCCGCCAAACAGATTACCATTGAAACGAAAAGTAGCATTGATAATAGTTTTTTCATACCATCTAATCTCCTTCTTTTTTCTGTTCTTACATTCTGCACATACAAGAAAAACGTGCAAACATGTTTGGCTTACATATATTATTATAATTTACTCTACCCAAAAACGCAATTTGTTTTTTATCCTGTCATCAACCTGTCATCAATTTGCAATCCGCACATGTTACTGTTCACACATATCTGAAATATGGAAATAGATTTGTCAAGCTTGCTTGTAAAAAGCGATTTCCATATTTCAGATGTTGTGGAACAACGTAACTTCCACCCACATAAGTAATCTTAGCTACGAAGTAGCGGGAAAGCCGGTGAAACCGGCGGGATTACGCATGTAGGTGGAAGTTATGTGTGAACAGTAATCCGCACATTTTTTCTTATTTCACTGAAAATTGAAACTGTACAAACGCAAACCAATTCGGTATAATTGGATTAATCATCAGAACTTCTTGACATGAAAGGATTTTTACTATGATAAATGTACATGATATCGAATCCATATCCATGGACTGCTCCATGACTGAATTTGTGGGAACGACGGTTCTTGATACGATTGGTCTGGTCATTCCCGGAATTACTCCGTCTCTTTTAGAGCAGATGCATTTACCACACTCCTGCCGCAGTATAGGTCTCTTGAGTTCCCGCACCGGAGCTGCCGGACAGATTAACGCAGTTGATGAGGCAGTAAAATCCACAAACACACAAGTTCTTTCTATCGAGCTGCCCCGCGATACCAAGGGCTGGGGCGGGCATGGTAATTTCATCATCATCGGCGGGGACAATGTGTCCGATGTCCGAAAAGCCGTAGAGATTGCTCTGGAATACACAAAAAAATATGCCGGTGAGCTTTACATCAGCGATGCCGGTCATCTCGAATTTACTTACTCGGCAAATGCAGCTCAGGCGCTGCACATGGCGTTTGATGCCCCCGTCGGAAAACCTTTCGGATTTTTCTGCGGCTCCCCGGCTGCAATTGGTCTTGTTATGGCAGACCTCGCGGTAAAATCCTCCCCTGTGGACATTATCAAATATATGACACCAAACCGCGGGACCAGCCATTCCAACGAAGTGATTGTGGCAGTGACCGGCGATGCCAGTGCAGTAAAAAATGCTGTGCTGACTGCGCGGGATATCGGATTGCAATTGCTCGTATCCATGGGCAGCTATCCCAAGACACCTTCCATTCCATATTTATAAATATTTCACCGGTGTTCTCTGTGACATCCACAGCAGCCCTCCCGGTGCAGGCATTCCGTTTTGGGAAAACATGTAGGAAATGAGTAGACCTGCTCGCTATTGTTCCATCTGTTTTCCCAAAAACACTGCCGCACTCATCGCAACTTTCTGCTCCAGCTCCCCAAATTTTCTTTTTTCTTCTCTGTTTAGCAGTACCACTCCCCCAATCACATCGCCTTCACTGATAATCGGACAGATTGCCTCTTCTCTGTAATCCGTCACGCCTTCCGCAATATTGATAAACGCCTTGCTGTCTGCCCCTGCGAGCACCTGTTCCCGCTGATTTAAAATTTCTTCCAGTTCTCTGCTGATATACTTTTCATGCAGCTCTTTTTTACCCGTTCCGGCAGCCGCTACCACCTGGTCATCATCTGTGATACACACCGTACAATTCATTGTCTGTGCCAGACTTTCAGCATACTGCTTTGCCAGTGCTCCCAACTCGCCAATCGGTGAATATTTTTTTAAAATCACTTCGCCTTCCCGGTCTGTGAAGATTTCCAGAGGGTCTCCTTCCCGGATTCGCAGTGTCCTTCTGATTTCTTTGGGGATCACGACACGTCCAAGGTCATCTATTCTCCTTACGATACCCGTAGCTTTCATAAAAAAATCCTCCATTTACTGTACCTTTTGACTGAACTTTCCGTTTCTGGAAATAGTATCTGTAAATGAAGGGATTTTATGCACTTACTAAATCATCCTTTCGAGATCCGGACAGGTTGCTTTCCACTGGCACGCCGGTAAAAAGTAACGTATCCGTTTCTTTCCTACAAGAAGATAGAAAACATCCCGCCCAGCATTCCACCGCCTGCACAGAGCAGAAATGTAGCCAAAGTGTTCTCTCCGGCATTTTGCAGCGAATGATAAAAAGCCAGAGATATGAGCAGCAGCAACGCAAAATAGAGAATCCCCGTCGCCAGTCCCCAGAGGAACTTCCTGCTTTTGGCACATTTTCCACTGACAAATCCGCCCAGCAGATTTGCCAGAACATAAATCACAATAATCCCTATCGATATTTTTCCTTCGTCCAAATTGAACTGATACATCAAAAACGCCAGCAGCACAAGCAATGCACCGGTCACCACATAAGCGCACAATAGTGCTTTCAATACACTTGCTATTTTTGTATGTATATTCTGCTCCTGATTTGTCACCTTCTCCATGTGGTTTTCCCCCTGATTGCAAATAATTTCGTCGATTTTGAGAGTGCAAGGCACGAAAAAACGTCTGCAGCTCATTTGTTACATTCCGCCCCTCATGCCAGCGTTGAGTGAAATGTAACAGGTATTTGCCGCATAACAAATTATATGTGCATGCCACTTGAAAAATACGTTTTATTCTGCTAAAATGGATGAAAATTGTGATTTGGTCAATTCCGGGGCAACGCGATACAACGTGCCAAATCAAAACGAACATAAGACGAGGTACTTTTCTATGAGCCTGACAATCCCTATTGAAACTTCAGCCAGACATATTCATCTGTCGGAAGAGGATTTTAAAACATTATTTGGTCCTGACAGCAAACTGACATATGTCAAAGAATTGAGCCAGCCGGGACAATATGCCTGTCAGGAGCGGGTAGCTGTCGTCGGCCCCAAGGGACAGTTTGACAAAGTTGTGATACTTGGGCCGTTCCGTTCCAAAACACAGGTGGAGATTTCCGTGACAGATGCACGCAAGCTCGGCATTTCGAGTGTTATCCGCCAGTCCGGTGACATCACCGGCACGCCAGGCTGCACCCTGATAGGTCCTTGTGGAAGCGTGGAACTGACAGAAGGTGTCATCGTAGCCAAACGTCACATTCACATGACTCCACTCGACGCCATCCGTGCTCATGTCAGGGACAATGACATTGTATTTGTCATTACCACCAGCTACGAACGTTCTCTGATTTTTTCTGATGTGGTTGTCCGTGTCAGTCCTTCATTTAAACTGGCAATGCACGTAGATACCGATGAGGCAAATGCTTTTGCAAATGATGACCATCCAACAGGTGTGATTCTCAAACTGTTTGACGGACACACCTACAACCTACAGGCATGGGCCGAGGAATTACAGGCCGGAATTTATCGCTAATATTTGCTTGTTATGCTTTCAGGAACAAAAGGACATAATTCAAGATTTGCTTGTACGTATTATCATGTCTCAAGATTCCGCAAAGTATGAACAGGCAGCTATTTTTCCACAAAAACAGGAGGTAACATATTATGAGTATGATCGAAGACGTTAGAAGCGCCATGGTAGCAGCTATGAAAGCAGGAGACAAAGAGCGGAAAGCATCTCTTTCCTTCCTCTTATCTTCTCTAAAAAACAAGGCAATTGACAAACGTGCAGATTTGACCGCCGAAGAAGAGGCACAGGTTGTATTAAAGGAAATCAAACAGGTTAAAGAAACATTGTCTCTGACCCCCGAAGACCGCACGGATATTATCGCAGAATGCGAACATCGTCTGGCCGTTCTGGATGAATATGCACCGAAGATGATGAGCGAAGAGGACATCAGAGCAGGCATCAGCGAAGTGCTCGCAGGGCTTGGTATCACAGAACCGACCGGAAAAGACAAGGGTCGAATCATGAAAGAGCTGATGCCGAAGGTAAAAGGCAAAGCAGACGGCAAGCTGGTAAATGAGATTGTTGCTGCCATGATGCAATAAGACTTTTTCACACACAACAACACACATCAGACCGCTCATTTTTCTGCGAAAAATGGCTACTTTTCGGTGTTTTACGGGTCCCATATAATGATGTTGGGGTCAAAAGACCTTTTGCCTCATGATGTCCACGGATTGCTACGCACTTCGTGCTCTCGTAATCATAAAATGAGCGGTCTGATTATTTATAGATTCACAGAATCATTATTCTGAAAAACAATCATTCCGGCAACTTTATTTTTTCCTCGCCAATTCCATAATCTCGCCATAACGTGCAACAATTTTCCCGTAATTTTCCCGCCGATGAGGGAACGTACAATTTGTGCAATCTTTTATCCCTTTCTCGGTATAACGAAAATTCCCGCCACATTTTTCTCCTAAGGCATACAGAGGGCAATAACAAAAAAGACAGTTAAAATCCTCTACATTCTCCAGCGAATGGCAAGGAAAAAATTCACATTCTTTGTGGCAGAAAAAAGAATATTTTTTCTCTGCCCAATCTGGTTTCTTATCGTTCATCTTCCACCTCTGTCCAAAATCCAAAACTTTTATATTGCTTTTGTCGTCCATTTGGAACAATCCCATACTTCCTGCACGATATCCTGATAAAACTCAGGCTCATGGCAAATCAACAGCAACGTTCCTCTATATTCCTGCAGTGCTTTCTTTAATGCCTCTTTCGCATCCACATCCAGATGGTTGGTCGGCTCATCGAGCATCAACACATTTGTCTCACGGTTCAATATCTTACATAATCTGACCTTTGCCTGCTCACCGCCGCTTAGCACCCGCACCTGACTCTCGATATGTTTGGTCGTCAGTCCACATTTTGCCAGAGCAGAACGTACCTCGTACTGGGTGAAGGACGGGAACTCTTTCCAGATTTCTTCGATGCAGGTCGTTGCATTGTCTCCTTTGCTCTCCTGTTCAAAATACCCAATCAACAGATTTTCTCCCAACTCGCATTTCCCGCTGATTGGTCTCACCAGACCCATCATACTGCGAATCAGCGTCGTTTTTCCGATTCCGTTAGCTCCGGTGAGGGCAATTTTCTGTCCTCGCTCCAAGGCGATATTCAGTGGTTTGGAAAGTGGTTCATCATATCCTATCACAAAATCTGTTGTCTCAAAAATATATTTCCCCGGCGTGCGTCCTTGTTTAAAACGGAACTCTGGTTTCGGGCGCTCTGCCGCCAATTCTATGACATCCATTTTATCCAGTTTTTTCTGTCTGGACATTGCCATATTGCGGGTTGCCACCCGTGCTTTATTGCGCGCCACAAAGTCCTTGAGCTGGCTGATTTCCTGCTGCTGTTTTTTGTAGGCCGCCTCCAGCTGAGATTTCTTCACTTCGTATATCCGCTGAAAGTCCGCATAGTTCCCCACATACCGTTCCATTCTTTGATTTTCCATATGATAAATGATGTTCGTAACCTCATCCAAAAACGGAATGTCATGGGATATCAGAATAAATGCATTTTCATACTCTGTCAAATATCGTTTCAGCCAGTTGATATGTTCCTCATCCAGATAGTTCGTCGGCTCATCTAATAGCAAAATGTCCGGTTTCTCCAACAGCAGTTTACCGAGAAGAATTCTGGTGCGCTGACCGCCGCTCAAATCCGTCACATCCCTTTCCAACCCCGAGTCGAGCAAACCAAGTGCCCGCGCCACTTCCTCCACCTTGGCATCTATAATATAGAAATCACGCATTGTCAGAGTATCCTGAATCGTCCCCAGTTCTTCCATCATGCGATTCATCGTCTCTTCATCGGCACTTCCAAGCTGCTCACAAATCTCATTCATCTTTGTTTCCAGTTCAAACAGCCATGCGAAAGCGGATTTGAGCACATCCCCAATTGTCATCCCTTTTTTCAACACTGTGTGCTGGTCTAGATACCCTGTCCGGACATTTTTAGCCCACTCAATTTTTCCCTCATCCGGCATCAAATTTCCTGTCACAATATTAAAAAAGGTCGATTTGCCTTCCCCGTTCGCGCCAATCAAGCCGATATGCTCCCCCTTAAGAAGGCGAAAGGACACATCCTGAAAAATAGCCCTGTCTCCAAAGCCGTGTGAAAGATGTCTGTCTCTTATACACATCTCCGAGCCCACGAGACCGTACTAGATCTC
>CALZPS010000067.1 GCA_945827765.1 uncultured Lachnospiraceae bacterium
ATTTCAGATACAGCTCTTTGATTTCCTTCATCAGAGGATATCTCGGGTTAGCGCCTGTACACTGGTCGTTAAATGCCTGCTCTACCATGTCATCCAATGTATCAAGGAAATATTTCTCATCTATTCCATACTCTTTGATGCTCTTCTTGATACCGATTTTTTCTTTCAGCTCTTCCAGTCTTGCAAGGAAGTTCTCAAACACTTCTTCATCCGTTGCTCCCTGACATCCCGCAAAACGTCCAAGCTCTGCATATTTTGCCAATGCATGCGGATACTCGTACTGGGAGAAAGTTCCCATCTTCGTCGGTGCTTCTACTGCATTGTAGCGCATTACTTCTGTCAGGAGCACTGCGTTTGCCACACCATGCGGCAGATGATGAAAAGCACCCAATTTATGTGCCATGGAGTGATTCAAGCCGAGGAATGCATTCGCAAAAGCCATACCAGCCAGACAGGATGCATTTGCCATTCTTTCTCTGGCAATCGGGTCATTTGCTCCATTCTCATATGCAGACGGAAGGTAATCGAATACCAGTTTTACAGCCTGCATGGACAATCCCTGTGTATAGTCAGATGCCATGATGGACACGTAAGACTCTATTGCATGAGTCATAACATCAATACCGGATGCACTGGTCAGTCCCTTCGGCTGAGTCATCATGTTATCTACATCGACAATCGCCATGTTCGGCAGCAGCTGGTAATCTGCCAGCGGCCATTTTACGCCTGTCTCTGCGTCTGTAATGATGGCAAACGGCGTCACTTCGGAACCGGTACCTGAGGATGTCGGGATTGCTACAAAATATGCCTTCTTGCCCATCTCCGGGAACGTATATACTCTCTTGCGGATATCCATGAAATCCATCGCCATATCTTCAAAATTCACATCCGGATACTCATACATTACCCACATGATCTTTGCTGCGTCCATTGCAGAACCACCGCCGAGTGCGATAATCGTATCAGGTTCGAAGGAACGCATCATTTCGGTTCCTTTCAGTGCGCACTGTAATGTCGGATCGGGAGCCACCTCATAGAAACAGGTGTGCACAATACCCATCTCATCCAATTTCTTCTCAATTGCGGATACATAACCATTTTTGTACAGGAAACTATCTGTCACGATAAATGCTTTCTTTTTGTGCATGATTGTACCCAATTCATCCAATGCCACCGGCATACATCCTTTTTTGAAATATACCTTTTCCGGCGTTCTGAACCACAACATATTCTCTCTCCTCTCCGCAACTGTCTTTACATTCAGCAAATGTTTTACTCCTACGTTCTCCGATACGGAGTTTCCGCCCCATGAACCACAGCCCAATGTCAGCGACGGAGCCAGTTTGAAGTTGTAAAGGTCACCAATACCGCCATGAGAGGATGGTGTGTTAATCAGCACACGGCAAGTTTTCATCGCTGCAGCATGTTTCGCGATTTTCTCGCTCTGTGCCGGATGTACGTACAAGGACGATGTGTGTCCGTATCCGCCGTCTGCTACAAGCTGCGCAGCTTTCTCCAGTGCCTCGTCAAATGTCTTTGCCTTGTACATCGCCAGTACCGGGGACAATTTCTCGTGTGCGAACTCCTCGGAAATGTCTACGGACTCCACTTCACCAATCAGGATCTTTGTATTTTCCGGCACATCTACACCTGCCATCTTGGCAATTTCATATGCAGATTTTCCCGGAATCTTGCTGTTGAGTGCACCGTTGATGATAATCGTCTTACGCACTTTATCCAGTTCCTCTCCCGGTTTCAGGAAATAGCATCCACGGTATGCAAATTCTTTCTTTGCCTCTTCATATACACTCTCCAGAACTGTTACCGACTGCTCGGATGCACAAATCATACCATTATCAAATGTCTTGGAATGGATAATAGAATTGACAGCCATTCTCACATCTGCCGTATCGTCAATAATCACCGGTGTGTTTCCCGCACCTACGCCCAGCGCCGGTTTTCCTGAAGAATAAGCAGCCTTCACCATACCGGGACCGCCTGTCGCCAGAATGATATCCGCCTCTTTCATTACAGTGTTGGTCAGTTCCAATGACGGTACATCGATCCAACCGATGATGCCTTCCGGCGCACCTGCTTTTACCGCTGCTTCCAGTACAACTTTTGCTGCCGCAATCGTACATGCTTTTGCTGCCGGATGTGGGCTGATAATGATGGCATTGCGGGTCTTCAGGCAAATCAATGTTTTGAAAATCGCAGTGGATGTCGGGTTTGTTGTCGGGATAACTGCCGCTACCAGACCAATCGGCTCTGCCACTTTTTTAATTCCGTATGCTGCGTCTTCTTCGATTACGCCGCATGTTTTTGTATTTTTATATGCGTTGTAAATATATTCTGCCGCATAATGATTTTTGATAACTTTGTCCTCAACGATTCCTCTCTGTGTCTCTTCCACAGCCATCTTTGCCAGCGGAATACGCTGTTTGTTGGCCGCTTTCGCCGCCTCATAGAAGATTTTGTCCACCTGCTCCTGGGTGTAAGTCGCAAAAATTTTCTGTGCCTCACGCATTGCTTGCATTTTTGCTTCCAATGTTTCTACACTATCAACAACTTCAGGGATCATGGTTTCTTTTTTCTTCACCATTTTGAATGCTCCTCCTATTTTGAAAGTTTTCTTAACCTGTTGATAGTATACTACGCTTGTCAAAAAGTTGTCAATATTTTGTCGTTAAATATTTAACGTTAATTATTTATCATTTTTGTGCAGTTTTTACAAAACCACTTTTCGTTCATATACCCCCATTTTTTCTGTTAAAGCTGTGTAATCCACTCATATGTTCCACTGCCTGTTATATAATCTATATTGCCGATTTTAACTCTTGCTTTTGTATTTGCCGGAATTTGCACCTGAATGCGTACCTTTTCATCCTCCATCTTTTCCCATTCCACAGCAATTCTTCCGTGTATACAATCATAATAGCCTTTTGCCCAATCAATTCCATAACCTGTATCCGGACATATTTCAATCTCATCATATCCCGGTTTCATGCTCTGGATTCCCAGAATATTACGATACATCCAGTCACCTACACATCCAAATGCGTAGTGATTAAACGAGCAGCCATCTCTTCCTCCATCTTCACGAATTGCATTCCAGGATTCCCACATAGTGGTCGCCCCCTGTTTAATCTCATACAGCCATGAAGGACATTTCTCCTGAAACAGCAACGCATAGGCCTCTTCTTTTTTTCCATTCTCACTCAGGACATCCAATATGTGTGGCACAGACATAAACCCACAGTCCATGCAGCCGCCATTTTCTCTGATTTTCTCCACAAGTCTGTTTAATAATATCGGTCGGTACTGCGTTGATACCATATTCATTTTCAGGGCAAGGACATACAATCCCTGCAGATCGTTTTCCAGTGTTTTGTCTTCATGTAAATATGTCTCTTCAAATGCAATGCGTATTCTCTGTGCAAGTATTCTGCATTTCTCCGCTTCTTGTCTATCTCCCAGAATCTCTGCTATTTTTCCTATTTTTTCAGTTGTATCCGCATAAATTGCTGTGGCAACCGTAAATCCGGTTAAATACGAAGAAGCAGGTCCATCGGCGAATCCGGCCTCGTTCTTCACGCTCGGCACAAGCCAATCTCCGAAATGAAATCCGGTATTTAACAGATAATGCTGATTTTCCTGTTCTCTTTCTGTCATTTGTTCATATCCCGGCACAAGCCCTGTATCCGCTTGTGTCTGCAAGTAAGAATGCCATTTCTTCATTGCTTCATAATTCTCTTCTAATACCGTTTTATCTCCGTATATCTGATATAATTGCAGGGGTAATTCCACAATCACGTCACCCCATCCGGTAGATGCTCCACCCAGCTGCTGCACATAATTTCGGATTAATGGTACTGTATTCTGTATACCACCGTTTTCCATCTGCTCCGCGCGAACTGATTTCAGCCATTCCTTGTAGAACAATAACAAATCCTGATTAAAACAAGATGTTTTTCCGTATACATAAACATCCCCTGTCCAGCCTGCTTTTTCTCTGGTCGGACAGTCCGTCGGAATCCCTATCATATTCGAACGCTGACTCCAGAAAATATTTTTCTGCAGACGGTTCAGGCGTACATCTGAGCAGCAAAAATCTCCCGCTTTCTCATTATCTGTTCCTACTACGATTCCTATAAATTGCTCTTTTTTCCATGGAACTTCCACATCTGATGTTATTCTCACATATCGGAATCCATGATATGTCATCGTTGGCTCAAAGCATTCTTCGCCCTCTCCGTTTGCAATATAAATATCCTTTTGTTTTTGCACGCCATCAGAAAAAGGATAGATAAAATTGCGGTCTTTATCCAGTTCTTCTGTGTGTTCGAAGATGATTTCTGTGCCTTTGTCTGCTTTCATTCCTTCTACACGGATATGCCCCGCAAATCCTTGTCCAAAATCAACAATTGTTTCACCTTTTGCATTTACGAACAAATCTACTGCATTCAGTTCTTCCAGTTTGCGAATCGGAGCATCCGTCTGCGCAGCAAGCACATCTAATTCTTCCTCTTTGACATGAACCGTTTTCCACTCATGTATATCCATATCCACGGTTGCAAATTCTGAAATCTTATATCTTCCGTCCACCGTTTGCCCATTATAAAGATCTGCACGCCGGATTGGTCCCTCATAGCTGAACAGAAACTCTTCATCCGAAACCAATTTGAAGTCACTGTCATCCGCACATTTTACATCCATCTCTAAAAGCAGTCCGGGATTGTCTCCGTACTCGCATCCGAAGCCGCATGCGATTTTTCCTTTATACCATCCGTCGGCAATCGTAACCAATATGGCATTTTCTCCTTCTTTCAGAAGTGAGGTTACATCATAAACCTGATATTTCAGAATGGTATCATAAGATGTAAATTCCGGAGCAAGCATCACATCCGATGCTGACACACCATTGATATAAAATTCATATATTCCATGAGCTGTCATATAAATCCGGGCACTTTTCGCTGCCGCGGAAAGTGTAAACTTACGATACATCATCACCGCCGGATAATATGGCTGGGTTGGCTGTGATTTCAAATAGCTATCTGTATCAAAAAAATCTGCTTGTTCGCCGGACATCATTTTTTGTACAAAATCAAACCACATTTTCTTGCATTCATCCAGAGGATCATATCCCAATCCAGGCAATTTATCAGGCTCTATCCATTTTGCCTGCCATTCCTTGCTGTCAAGCAGTACCGTTTCAAATGTATTGTCTGCTGCGATCAGTTTTTCCCCATTAGAAAGTATTACTTCTATTGTATATTGATAAGCAGACCGGCTCTCAAGTTCTTTCCCCGCATATCTAATTCCAAATGTACTGCTACTCTTTTTTTCTCCGCTGTCCCATATTATTACATTTCCCTTTTTTACAATTATCCTATAACTTTCTTGGAAGATATTTCTTTCGTCAGATTTAATCTGCCATGAAAATCCGGGTGTCTTTGTATCCACATTAATAGGATTTACTTTACTCTCACATTTCACATTTACAAGTCGCGACATCATCTTTCTCCTTCCTTTTCTAGAGTGCTCAATTTGTATGGTTTTATTTGACCATAATGGTCATATTATTTTTTAATATACCATAGTCTGAGAAAAATGTATTACGGTTTTGTTCTATTTTTTGTAGTTTTGTCATTTTAATAAATTCTTAGGGACAAAAAAGGTGAGAACATAATTGTTCTCACCTTACATAATTCATCTAATGAGCTGCCCCACAAACAAACCAGCCATCGATTTCTTCGTGCTTTTCGCTCCCAAAATTAACGAAATCTAATACATTATAAAACAAACTTATACTAACTCGATAACAACTTCCATCGCTGCATCGCCCTTACGCTGACCAATCTTGATGATTCTGGTATAACCACCTTTGCGGTCTGCATACTTCGGTGCAATTTCATCAAACAGTTTTGCAACCATATCAACGTCTTTGGAATTTTTCTTCTTTCCTGCTGCATCAGTCGGAACTTCCTTTACAGGATAAAGAACTTTCAGCATCTCTCTTCTTGCGTGAAGTATGATCGGCTTATCTTTCTTGATGGTCTTTTCGACTTCATCATAAACAGTTACCTTCTTGCCATCCACGACTTCTTTTACTCTCTTGCCATCTTTGTCTTTGCGGGCAACTTTCGCCTTCACAGTCACTTCTTCATAATTGTCCTTCTCTTTAACAGCCAAAGCAATCAGACCCTCTGCAATCTTGCGGATTTCTTTTGCTTTTGCCTCTGTCGTAACAATTTTTCCGTTGCTGAGCAGTGATGTTACCTGATTTCTGAGCAGTGCTTTTCTCTGGCTTGATGTTCTGCCGAGTTTTCTGTATTTTGCCATTTTTTCAATCCTCCATTATTCACATTTGGTTATGCATCTTCGGGCTTATTAACCAGATGCTCCATCCGCGCACTTCGGACTTACCGGATGAATTTTATCATAATACTATCGTCTTATTCCTCGCCTGAATTCAATTCAAGATTCAACTCTTTCAATTTCGCAAGTACTTCTTCCAGGGATTTCCGTCCAAGGTTACGTACTTTCATCATGTCTTCCGGTGTCTTGTTGGTAAGCTCTTCCACGGTATTGATACCGGCTCTCTTCAGACAGTTGTATGAACGGACAGACAACTCCAGTTCATCGATGCTCATCTCAAGCACCTTCTCCTTTTCGTCGTCTTCTTTTTCAATCATAACTTCTGCTGCCTGGGCAACTTCCGACAAGTCAATAAACAGTTTCAAATGCTCACTGAGCACCTTTGCTGCAAGGCTGACAGCCTCATCCGGAACTAATGTACCTTTGGTCCACACATCGAGTGTCAGCTTATCATAGTCGGTAACCTGACCTACACGGGTATTTTCCACTGTCATATTCACACGCTCAACCGGAGTATAAATCGAATCAATCGGAATCACACCGATTGGCAAGTCTTCGCTCTTGTTTTTGTCTGCGCTTATATATCCTCTGCCTTTTGTAATCGTCAGTTCCATATACAGTTTGCTGTCTTTGCCGCCGCTTAACGTTGCAATCACCTGCTCAGGATTCATAATCTCAATATCGGAGTCTGCCTGAATATCAGCACCGGTAACGACACCTTCTCCCTCAAACTCGATATAAGCAGTCTTAACTTCGTCAGACTCTGATGTATTTTTGATAGCCAGAGATTTTAAGTTCATGATAATCTCCGTGACATCTTCTTTCACTCCCGGTATGGAGCTGAATTCATGTAATACACCGTCAATCTTCACAGAACTGATTGCCGCTCCCGGAAGTGAGGAAAGCATGATTCTTCTCAGGGAATTACCCAGAGTGATTCCATATCCTCTCTCGAGAGGCTCTACGACAAATTTTCCATATTTCTTGTCTTCTGAAATTTCTGTAATTTCAATATTTGGTTTATTAAAATCAAACACTACACAGACCCTCCTTATGGGTTGAACATTGTCAGCTACAATATCAAGCTGGCGGAATCAAGATTCCGCCACGTATTCTTACTGTCTCTTATACACATCTGACGCTGCCGACGATACTCCTTGTGTA
>CALZPS010000068.1 GCA_945827765.1 uncultured Lachnospiraceae bacterium
GAGATCTAGTACGGTCTCGTGGGCTCGGAGATGTGTATAAGAGACAGCTTAAGCGGTTTTCATTTCAGCGGCAGCATATACGCCATACCGGAAGGGACCGTGATTTTTCCGAAAGAGCCTCTCCTGAAGGTCGTTGCTCCCATCATGGAAGCACAGCTTGTGGAAACAGCGATTCTCAACATTATCAACCACCAGAGTCTGATTGCCACCAAAGCTTCCCGCGTTGTATATGCAGCACAGGGTGACGGCATTATGGAATTTGGACTGCGCCGCGCGCAAGGTCCTGACGCCGGACTTTACGGAGCGCGAGCGGCTATCATCGGCGGATGTGTCGGCACTTCCAACGTACTCGCCGGGCAGATGTTTGATGTGCCGGTCATGGGAACTCATGCTCACAGTTGGATTATGAGCTTCAAAGATGAATATACTGCATTTAAAGAGTATGCGGCCCTTTATCCAAATGCGTGCACATTGTTGGTAGACACCTACGATACACTCAAATCCGGCGTACCCAATGCCATCCGGGTATTTCAGGAAATGCGGGACGCAGGCATTCAACCAAAATTCTACGGTATTCGCTTAGACAGCGGCGACCTTGCCTACCTGTCCAAAAAAGCCCGCAAAATGCTTGATGATGCCGGATTTACCGACGCGGTCATCGCTGCTTCCAACGATTTGGACGAGCTGCTAATTCATGATTTAAAGATTCAGGGAGCTGCGATTACCTCCTGGGGTGTCGGCACGAACCTCATTACATCCAAAGACTGCCCGTCATTCGGAGGCGTGTACAAGCTGGCAGCGATCAAAAACAGTGACGGTGAATTTGTCCCGAAGATTAAAATCTCCGAAAACACCGAAAAAATCACCAATCCGGGGAACAAAACCATTTTCCGCGTATATGATAAAGAAACCGGAAAAATGCGTGCTGACCTGATTTGTTTTGCAGATGAGACTTTTGATGAATCCGAAGATTTACTTTTATTTGATCCGAACGCGACATGGAAGAAAACCCGCTTAGAGGGCGGCAGCTATTATATGCGTGAAATTCTCAAACCTGTTTTCATCAACGGAGAATGTATCTATCATTCCCCATCGGTGAAGGAGATTGCCGCTTACTGTAAACAGGAAAAAGCAACGCTGTGGGATGAGACGATGCGTCTGTTCAATCCGCACAAGGTGTATGTTGATTTGTCTCAGAAATTATATGACACAAAGGCAAAATTATTGAATGAAATGAGTAAATAAAAAGGAGTTTTACAATGAAAATCATAGTTTTGGCAGGGGGACTCAGTACAGAGCGTGACGTATCCCTCTCATCAAGCGCAGGTATCTGCAAAACATTATTGGCAAAGGGACACGATGTGTTTCTGCTGGATGTGTTTCTTGGATTTCCCTATGACCGGGATAATTTAGAAGAAGTTTTTACTTTGCCGGGACATGGTCTGGAAATCGCCAAAAGCATCGGCACCGAAGCCCCTGATATTGAATCCATAATTGCTAAACGGGGAGATGGATATTGTGAAGGCGGCAGTGTTCCTTTTCTGGGACCGAATGTCATCGAATTGTGCCGGATGGCAGATATGACGTTTTTAGGACTGCACGGCGGCGAGGGCGAAAACGGCAAGCTGCAGGCAACCTTTGACCTCTTAGGTATCCGCTATACGGGACCGGATTCCCTTGGCTGTGCGATAGCCATGGATAAGGGACTTACCAAACAGATTTTTCTGCAATCGGGTGTTGATACCCCTAAAGGCGTGTGCATCCATAAGAACAAAAACAAAAAAGCGCTCTCTGATCTCGGTCTGTCGCTCCCTGTTGTCATCAAACCGTGCTGCGGAGGTTCCAGCATTGGCGTCTACATCGTGCACACCGAGGAAGAGTACGAGACAGCTCTGAAAAAATCGTTTCTCTATGAAGATGAAGTTGTTATTGAAGAGTATATCAAAGGACGGGAATTCGCCTGCGGCATCATTGACGGCAGAGCACTTCCGCCAATCGAGATCATCCCGAAGAGCGGATTTTTTGATTACGCCAACAAATATCAGGCGGACGCAACGGAAGAAATATGTCCCGCCAATATCAGCGATGACATCACGAAACGGATGCAGGAACTGACCCTGCGCGCCTACCATGTGCTGAAACTCAATGTTTACAGCCGCGCGGATTTTCTGCTCGACGAAAAAGGCAATTTGTACTGTCTGGAAATGAATACTCTTCCCGGCATGACGGAAGCCAGTCTGCTGCCGAAGGAGGCGCAGGCCATCGGCATCGGCTATGGAGATTTGTGTGAACTGATCATCCAGAAATCACTGGAGGCAAGATATCAATAAATGGGAGTGTGCATCAATGAAACATATGACTTTGACAGAAATCGCCGCTGCCTGCGGCGGAACCTACTTCGGCGACCCCGAAAGTGCCGCGAAAGAAGTATCGAGCGTTGTCATTGACAGCCGCAAGGTTGAAAAAGGCAGCCTTTTTATTGCCATCCGCGGCGCGCGGGTGGACGGACATACTTTTATCCCGCAGACCATTGAGGCAGGAGCACTTTGCGCGGTTTCTGAGAATAATCTGGGTGCGGTTTCGTTCCCTTACATCCTTGTTGATTCCTGCGAGCAGGCATTGAAAGACATTGCAGCGCATTACCGCAATTCTCTGAACATAAAAGTCGTGGGAATCAGCGGCAGCGTCGGCAAGACCAGTACAAAAGAAATGATTGCCTCTGTACTGTCACAGAAATATAAAGTACTGAAAACCGAGGGGAACTTTAACAACGAAATCGGTCTTCCGCTGACAATTTTCAATATCCGGGAGGAACATGAGATTGCCGTACTGGAAATGGGCATCAGCCATTTCGGGGATATGCCCCGACTGGCAGAAATAGCACGTCCGGATATCTGTGTGATTACCAATATCGGCTATGCCCACTTAGAAAATCTGCAAAGCCGCGACGGCATCCTTCTGGAAAAGACAAAGATGTGCACATACATGAATCCGAATGGGAGCATTATCCTCAACGGAGATGACGATAAACTCGCCGGGTATGTTCCCGAAAATGGTGTCCAGCCGACTTATTTCGGGCTTCAGACAGCACAGCCTTTCCACGCGGAGCAGATTGATAACTGCGGAATGCGCGGAACTACCGCAACATTTGTCACACCCGCATCTGTATTTCGGGCACACATCTCCATTCCCGGCGACCATATGGTGTACAATGCGCTGGCCGGAACGGCAGTCGGCTATGCACTCGGCATGACGGATGAAGAAATCAAAATAGGGATTGAAACTTTAATGCCGCTCGCCGGGCGCAACCACCTGATTGAGACAGACAAATTTGCCATCATTGACGACTGCTACAACGCGAACCCGGCATCGATGAAATCCTCACTCGATGTGCTGGCAAAAGGCGAGGGACGAAAAGCCGCCATTCTGGGCGATATGTTTGAACTAGGTGAAAACGAAAAAGAACTGCACCGCGAAACGGGCGCGTATGCCGCTGCTGCCGGCATTGATGTACTGGTGTGCATAGGAGCATTGGCAACGTTCATGGCTGAAGGCGCAAAGGAAATTCCTGACCGTGATATAGTGGTTTATCATTTTGACAGCAAAAAAGAGTTCTTCACCAAAATGGATTCCATATTAAAAGCCAGGGACACGATTCTTGTCAAGGCCTCTCACGGAATGGAATTTGCCGAGATTGTAAATGTACTGAAAAACAAATAACAAAGATTCTCGCTTGCGGGATTCCCCGCCTGCTGCGGTCATCGTATAACAGAAATTTCACAGATTTTTTAAGGAGACTTTCGATGGACATTGTACTATTATTATTAAAACAAAATTTGATCATGTTTCTATATCTTTTAATCGGATATTTCCTCTTTCGTAAAAAACTGGTCAGCACACAGGGCAGCGCCGATATCGGACGTATGCTGCTCTATGTTGTCATGCCGATCGCAATTATTAAATCCTATTTAGTTGATTTTTCCATGGAAAAGCTGGAGGGCCTGGCAGTTTCCTTTGTACTGGCGATTTTGTCCCTGCTGCTGGCAATTGTGATTGCCCGCCTGTTCTTTAAAAAAGATTCCGGTATCGAACGTTTTGGAGTGGCCTTCTCCAATGCCGGATTTATCGGCATTCCCCTGGTTCAGATGACACTCGGCGAAGAGGCAGTCTTTTACGTGGCGTCCTTTGTGGCATTGTTAAATATCCTGCAATGGACATACGGCGTGCTGGTCATTACGGGAGATAAATCGGCGATTTCGTTTGCCAAAATCCGCACGAACCCCATTGTATTAAGTTTTATGGCAGGTATTTTGCTGTTTTTCCTGCCCGTCAGCCTGCCTGCCGCGGTGACCGGAATTATCGGTACGATTGCCTCCATGAACGGGCCGCTGGCAATGATTGTACTTGGTGTATATTTGGCTCAGATTCCGTTGAAATCTCTGTTTACCGACAAGAAAGTATATTTGGCGACTGCAGTACGGCTGCTGGTCATCCCGGCACTGACAATCGTACTGATGATGCTTTTTCCGGACAAATATCTGATGGTCAAGCTGACCATCCTCATTGCCGCCTCCGCTCCGGTCGGCTCCAATGTCGCGATATTCGCCCAGATTTATGACAAGGATTATACACAGGCAGTAAAGGAAGTATGCATGAGCACACTGTTTTGTATCATTACACTGCCAATTATGCTGGGAATTGCCAACGCGGTATTATGAGCGGATTGCAAATGTATTCGTCGATTTTGAGAGTGCAAGGCACAGAAAAATTGATATCAGGCGCATTTGTCAGACAACTCATATTATAATGTAACTCACACACAAAAAAATGCAAAAAAGGAGAACAAAAAATGGAAAACAAACAAACCAATCCGGCAGAAATCAACCCTATGGAATTCTTCAAAATCATGAGCAAACGTGAACAACAGGATAAGGTGAACCGGTTCCGTATCCTCAACCAGTCCGCCAAAAAGGGCGAAACTCTTTTTACCGGCTCTTCCCTGATGGAACAGTTTCCCATCAATGAACTAAAACAGTCCTTTGGTATTGACACCATTATCTACAACCGCGGCATCGGCGGATTCACCACGGACGATATGCTGGAATGTATGGAGGAACAGATTTTCGGCACCGAACCATCCCGCATTTTCATTAACATAGGCACCAACGATATCGGTATGCCGACGTCCACATTTGAAGAAAATCTTTCCCATATGCTGGCAAATTACCGCCTGATTCTGACACAGATAAAAGAGCGTCTCCCGCAAACTTCTGTTTATCTGATGGCATATTACCCGGTCAATGAAACTGCGCCGGATGAGGACGCCGCAGAATACCTGAAATATATGTTTATCAACCGCACGAATGAAAATATTCTTACGGCAAACAAAGCAGTCGAAAAACTGGCAGAGGAATTTGGCTATCACTATATTGATGTCAATGACGGTCTGCTTGATGAAACCGGAAGACTCAAAAAGGAATATACAATAGAAGGAATCCACATGTATGCCAACGGATACTGTGTCGTATTGGAAAATATGAAAAAATATCTGTAAAAGCTATCTTTTAGGCTATACAAAAAGGGTAGAACACGCAGGTCTTCGTTTCCCGCCTTGTTCTTCCCTTTGTTTTATGGGATCGGGTTTTTCCCTCGCAGCAAGGCAAATTGATTATAATATTTCATCAGATTTTCCGGAGTGGAATGATAAAGATTTTCACCGTAAAAATAATCGCAAAGCACCTCCCTACCTCTACAGATTTCTCGTAATCTTCCCGCTTCCTTTTGTTCACATGCACTGATTAAAGATAAATCCAATAATTCTAGTGCACGATTAACAGCCTTCATAGAACGTTCCTTATTTTTTCCCTTCCATTTTAAAGCGCGCGACACTTCACTCCCGACATTTCCCATTTGCAATGCCAGCGGCATTTCTTTCCAGCGTCCGTTCGCCAATTCCTGGTGTTGATAATTTACACAATCCATTTTCTTACAACCTCTGCTATTTTCTTTCTCGTCATTTCATCATACACGCCTCTGCCCATATTATTTTGTCTTGGGCGAATATTAATAAGCGAATCGTATTCTATAAAATCTTCTCCCTCTTCATCAAAGTATAAGTTAATTCCCCATAAATCCTCCTGCCGTGCTCCCTGCTGCAAAAACATTTGCTCAATATCCGCGTGTAATTCCGCATCAATTCCTAATTGGTCAGACCCTAAATCTACTACCGCTTTTACCATTTCATCGTCAAAACATACAGTACAGATTGTTTTTAATTCCTCTTTTGTCATTATTTCCTTTAATATTTGCATTTTTGTACCTCACTTATATTTCCATCATTATGAAATCCTTTTCATATATTTTTATGTCCATGGGTCCCGCAAAACATGAGCAAGTATCCATTTTTCGCCAAAAAATGCGCGGATTGCGAATGTTTTCGTCGATTTAGGGAGTGCGAAGCACGAAGAAATCGACGTCAGGCTCATTTTCTACGTCCACAGCAGCGATGCAGGATTTATTTTCAAATCCGGATAGATGGAGCAGGGGACCTCGTCCTCAAAGGAATACATCGCTGCCTCCTCTTTCTCTTCTCCGAAAAGATAAACCATCACCACTCTTTTTTCCGGATTGATAATCCAGTACTCCCTGACCCCGGCCATGCGGTACTTAAACAGTTTTATTCCGTAGTCCATCCTCTGTGATGATGGGGAGACCACTTCCACAATCCAGTCAGGTGCCCCATTACACCCGCGCTCATCCAGCTTATCAATATCACAGATGACAGAGAGGTCAGGCTCCACATAGGTGAAATCATCCGCACACAGAAAAACAGCAAACGGAGGGATATAGACTTCACATTTTCCCTGATGGGCTTTAATATAACTCGCCACCGCCAGATACATCTCCCCTGCAATCTTCTGGTGCGTCCTGGTCGGCGTGGCCATGTAATAGATTTGCCCGTCAATCAGCTCCGCCCTCACGCCATCCGGAAGGGTATAAATATCTTCAATCGTATAAACCCTCCGTTCCGTCTGATAAACGGCTGCTGCCTCCCGCACAAAAGAAGGCTCCTGTGCCGCCAGTATCTTCCCGTAAGAGACGGACGCATCTGCAGCATTTGCAGAAACTTTTCCACCCATGAATGCCAGCTCCAGTGCTGCCAGTGTTTTCCGCCTGGGATTTTGCGTAGCCCCGCTCATGACCTTTTGTACCGTTCCCAACGGAACCCCTGAAAGCTTAGCTAATTCTTCATTGCTTTAACCTTTTTGCTTCTTTTGTTCCCGCATCTCCTGTAAATTCATATCAGCGTCTCCTGGCGTTTCCATTTTTATTCCATAATTTTACCATTTTCATTCCACTTTGTCAACCAGCGTTCTGTTTTGTATTCTAATTTTATTCTGATTTGGTTTTCTGCTATTATGAACTATGTCCGTAAAACGACACCCTGAGAATTTTAGGAAACCTGACAAGAAACTATTGCAACGAGAGGGATTACTTCCTCCTGATGAACCATTAGCTTCT
>CALZPS010000069.1 GCA_945827765.1 uncultured Lachnospiraceae bacterium
CTTATAGCGCAGACGATAGCGTGTTCCGTCGGAAAATGCCATGGTATTAAACACTTCAAACCGATTGCCGCCCATGTAGGTGATCCGCAGCGGACGATAAGTAAAACGTACCAATTTCGCCCCGGTTGACGGTGTCCTGTCCGGATAGAAGATTCCGTCTACACAGAAATTACCATCATGCTCCCACTCACCATGGTCACCTCCATACGTATATCTGCCGTCCTCATGCAGTACTGCATGATCAACCATCTCCCAGACACAACCTCCCATCAGATTGTCATATGCATAAATCTCTTTCCAGTAACTTTCGATGTTTCCCGGTCCGACGCCCATGGCATGTGCATACTCGCACAGGAAATACGGACGGTCGTTGAACTGTTTTGTCTTGCTCTTCTTTTCTCCGATTAAGTGCACATTTGCTACCGGAGGATACATCTCACTGCCAACATCATATGCCTTGCGTTTAGAATGTACCACACTCTCATAATGTACCGGAATCCGGCTCACGGTTTTCAGCCACTTGTACATCTTGTCAGTGTTGGCATAACCGCCGGACTCATTTCCCAGACTCCACAATATCACGCTGATATGGTTCTTATCACGATGATACAACCTTTTCACTCTGTCCATGAACCGATTCTCCCACTTCGGATTGTGACTGAGTGAATTGTAGTTAGGAGGAAACTGCTGAGAAAAAGTACCGTGTGTCTCAATGTCTGCCTCGTCTACCACATAGACACCCAACTCATCGCAGAGTTCCAAAAACAACGGATCCGGAGGATAGTGAGAAGTTCTTACGGTATCAATATTATACTCCTTGCACAAAAGCACATCACGCTCAATTTCGTCCGGCGTCATCGCAAAACCATTCGTACAGCTCGTATCATGGTGATTGACTCCGCGGAATTTTATCTTGTGCCCATTCAAATAGTATACAGTATCTTTTATCTCAATGTCTTTAAAACCGACTCTCTGTTTCACACAGGTTCCTTCGATTTCGTAATACAAATCATAAAGCACCGGAGTTTCCGCATTCCACTCCTGCACGTTCAGGCAATCAAACTTCGCTACTGCAGTCTTGTCCTTCGATTCCACTGTCACCGTTTCACTGATTCCATTACCACACAACATGAAAGTCACACTTGCATCCTGTGTCAAAGTCACGCTCGCCAGCGCCCGGTAATAAGTCCCCTTCAGCTCTTCCGGCGTCTTCTCCTGCTCAGGTGTTTCCGATTTCGCGCAGGCATCGTTCTTTACCTGCTCCGGCATCATTTTCTTCATCCGGAAATCAACGTCCATGATATCCGTCTCATTCAATTCATACAACAACACGTCACGGAAAATACCGTTGTTACGGAACATATCCTGTGCCTCCAGATAGGTTCCCGTGCACCAGCGATGCACAACCGCAATAATTTCATTTTCTCCGTCACAAATATGTTTACCGATATCGAATTCTGCCATATTGTGGGCGCCTTCGGAATACCCCACGAACTGCCCGTTGACATAAACATCGACACAACTTGCCACACCGAGGAAATTCAGAATATAGCCGCTCTTTTTTTCTCCCACATCCACGGTTTTGCGGTAAATGCCGACAAAATTGTATTCGCCTTCCGGTGTCTGCCAGCGCGGTTTCACGCCCAAATCAGAACCTATCAAGCAAAATGTCCTTCCGACCGGTTCCTCTTTGGGAATCTCCGGCGGATTGTATGGGAACTGATAGCGGCAATTGACATAAAATGGTTTGTCATATCCTCTAAACTGCCAGCAGGACGGTACATCAAGCTGCTCAAACACCGTCTCATCCGTATCCAGAACATCCGGCACCGCCGCCGGAATCGGATAAAATTTAAAGTCCCATTCACCGTTTAAGCACCTTACCTTGGAAGATGTGTAGCGTTTCGTCTTTGTTGTGGCAGCGTCTGCCTCTTCTTTTGTCGGAAACGGAATAAAATAGCTGCGCGGAGCCAGTTTATTGATTTCCAAAATATCAAACTGATGATAGTTGTCTTTGTTGATCTGATATTTGTATCCCATCCTTCGCACTTCCTTCCTGAAATATCACTCTGATATCCATCTTTTCTCACTGCTTTTATTATACATCAACAAGCTGCTTTTTTCATCACAAAAATCAATAAAGCAACAAAAAAATAATTCTTTGCAACAAAAATAACTATTCAGCCATCCTTTTCAATAAATACTTTCCACCAGATGGTTCTGTCGTATGCCTGGCAGAAAAAAACCTGCGGGCCGAGACATATCTCAGCCGCAGGTATTTCTTGTATAATCATGTTGTTGAAAATCCATGAAATTAATTTTCTGTTATTTACGGTAAGCTGCCGCATTCCATCTCAGTTCATTCTTAAACTGGCGGATAGTCGTATCCTTGTCGATATAAACAGCCTCGATTCCCATCGCAGCCGCCCAGTCGCCCATCTGCTCCGCCGTCAGGTCATAGGAGAACGCAGTGTGATGCGCACCGCCTGCCAGAATCCACGCTTCTGCTCCGGTCTGCAGATTCGGTTCCGGTGTCCAGAACGCTGTCGCTACCGGCAGTTTCGGCATCGGCTTTTCAACTTTCTTACAATTGACGCTATTGATAATCAGACGGAAACGGTCACCCAGATCCACCAGAGAGGTTGCCACGCCCGGGCCTTCCTTCGCCGTAAATACCAGACGTGCCGGATCTTCTCTGTCACCCATCGACAACGGCTGCTCCTTGATACTGATTGGACCGTCGGCAATCGTCGGACACACTTCCAGCATATGCGCCTGCAGAATTCCTTCCTTGCCCGGCACCAGATTGTAGGTATAATCCTCTAAGAAAGAAGTGCCCTTTGCGTCCTTCATACCCTGCGTCATAATCTTCATCACACGCACCATGGCTGCTGTTTTCCAGTCGCCTTCCGCGCCGAATCCATAGCCTTTCTCCATCAAACGCTGCATCGCCAGACCCGGAAGCTGTTTCAGTCCGCCCAAATCACCGAAATGGGTCACGATAGCCTGATAATTCTTCTCCTGCAGGAAACGTTCAAATCCTATCTCGATGCCTGCCTGTACCGCTACGTGCTCGCGGAATTCTTTCTCATCTCTTCCTTCCAGCAGTATCTGATATTTGCTGTAATACTCTTCCACCAATGTATCGATATCTGCTTTGGATACGGAATTGACTACGTCTACGACTTCATTGATTGGGTAAGCATCAACCTCCCAGCCGAATTTAATCTGTGCCTCTACCTTGTCTCCGTCGGTGACAGCCACATTTCTCATATTGTCTGCCACTCTCATCACGCGGACATGGCTGCTCTCAATCACGCCGACTGCTGTGCGCATCCAGGAGCCGATTCTCTTCTGTACATTCTCATCCTCCCAGTAACCGACTACAACTTTTCTTTCCATGCCCAGACGGCTGAAAATATGTCCATACTCACGGTCACCGTGCGCAGACTGATTCTCATTCATGAAATCCATATCAATTGTATCGTATGGGATTTCCTGATTGAACTGTGTGTGCAGATGCAAAAGCGGCTTTCTGTACTCCTGCAGTCCCAGGATCCATGATTTTGCCGGGGAGAAGGTGTGCATCCAGGTAATCACACCCGCACAATTCTCATCCACATTTGCCTCGTTGAAGGTCTTTCTGATTAACTCGTTGGTAATCAATGTCGGTTTCCACACCACCTCATACGGAAGATTTCCTGACGCGTTCAACGCTGCCACGATAATTTTGGAATGCTCTGCAACATGCTCCAAACACTCATCCCCATACAAATCCTGAGAGCCCGTACAAAACCAAAATTGATATGCTTTCTGTTCCATGTTTATTATCCTCCTTTTTTTCAGTTCCGGCAATTTTCCTATCTTGCCATATTCTATTTTCTTAATAAACGATTTTATTTCTGTCCATAATAGGCATTCTCGCCATGTTTCCTATAATAGTGTTTGTCCTGCAATTCCTGCGGAGCCGGCTGATTCTGCGGATTAATCATCTCACAGCGAGATGCCATCTTCGCCACCTCTTCCAGTACGACTGCATTATGAACTGCCTCATGCGCGTCCTTTCCCCATGTAAACGGTCCATGATTCTTGCAAAGAACAGCCGGAACCGCAATATAGTCTTTGCCTCGGCGTTCAAACTCATCAGCGATGAGAATCCCCGTGTTCAATTCGTATGCCTCGTCAATCTCTTCTTTTGTCAGATTGCGCACACACGGTACTTCCCCATAAATATAATCTGCATGGGTCGTCCCGTAACACGGAATATCTCTTCCCGCCTGTGCCCAGCTTGTTGCCCATGAAGAATGGGTATGCACGATACCGCCAATGTTCGGGAAACGATTATACAGCACCATATGCGTCGGGGTGTCAGACGACGGATTGTATCTGCCCTCCACTTTATTTCCTTGTAAATCTACGACTACCATATCTTCCGGGGTCAATTTGTCATATTCCACCCCGCTCGGCTTGATAACAAACAATCCTTTTTCACGGTCAATACCGCTGACATTCCCCCATGTGAATGTCACCAGACCGTATTTTGGAAGGAGCATATTCGCCTCATATACTTGCTGTTTTAACTGTTCTAACATGATTTTGATTCCTTTCTTTTTTATCTCATAAACTCCACTGCGGCACGCTCAATCGCAAGCCCGTTCTTATATTTCACCATAAACTCTTCAAAGCCCTCCACATCTGCGGTCACCGGCTCCATGCGGTCACCTTCTTCACCATGGAATACCTTCTGTGCCAGATAGTCAGTCAATGTCTCGCCTTCAGCCTTATTTTTCATATAAGATGCCAGCAGTGCCATGCCCCATGCGCCGCCTTCACCTGCGGTCTCCATCACATACACCGGCGTATCAATAGCTGCTGCCAGAATGCCTTGTCCAACCCCTTTTGTCTTGAACAATCCACCATGTCCGAGCATTTTATCCAACTCCACATTCTCTTCCTTGAGCAAAATATCCATTCCGGTCTTCAATGCGCCCAGAGAGGTATACAGGTGCACACGCATGAAGTTTGCCAGATTCATCTTTGCATCCGGCGTACGCACAAACAGCGGTCTGCCTTCGTTAAATCCGGTCACATGCTCCCCTGAGAAATAATTGTATGCCAGCAGTCCGCCACAGTCCTTGTCACCTTCCAGTGCCTTGCGGTACAAGGTTCCATACAATGTATTCATATCCACCGCCACACCGTAGCTTTCCAGCGCCTCCTTAAATAGATTCACCCATGCATTCAAATCGGAAGTACAGTTATTGCAGTGCACCATCGCCACCGGATCACCTGCCGGAGTCGTCACCATATCGATTTCATCATATGCTTTCGTCAGCGGTTTTTCCAGTACCGCCATGGCAAATACACTCGTCCCGGCAGAGACATTTCCTGTACGCACCGCTACACTGTTGGTCGCCGCCATGCCGGTTCCCGCATCTCCTTCAGGCGGACACATTGGGATTCCCGCACACAATTCTCCGTCCACATCAAGAAACTTTGCTCCTTCCTCCGTCAGCACACCTGCATTTGCTCCGGCAGGAAGAACCTTCGGCAAAATGTCTTTTAATTTCCATGTATATCCGGCTGCCGCACTCAACTCATCGAACTGCACAAGCATTTTTTCGTCATAATCCGTCTTTGCCGAATCAATGGGGAACATACCTGCTGCCTCACCGACACCCATCACTTTCTCACCGCTCAGTTTCCAGTGGATATATCCTGCCAATGTCGTCAGATAATGGATATCTTTTACATGTTCCTCCCCATTTAACATGGCCTGATACAGATGCGCCACGCTCCAACGCTGCGGGATGTGGAATCCGAAAAGCTCCGATAACTTCACGGATGCTTCTTCCGTCATCGTATTTCTCCATGTGCGGAATTCTGCCAGCAGATTATCCTCTGCGTCAAACGGCAGATACCCATGCATCATCCCACTGAATCCGATTGCACCCAGATGCTTCAGTGTCACGCCATACTCTTCTTTCACATTTTTTTTCAAATCCGCATAACACCCCTGCAGCCCTGTGCTGATATCCTCCATAGAATATGTCCAGATGTTGTCCACCAGACGATTCTCCCAGTCGTGGCTGCCGGAGGCAATCGGTGCATTGTCCTCTCCTACCAGAACTGCCTTGATTCTCGTGGAACCGAACTCGATACCGAGAACTGCCTGACCGCTGCTGATTAATTCCGCTATTTTCATTTTGTCCATAATTGCGGACCTCCTTCCTGAATCATTACGATTTTGTCTTCCGATTTCTTAATTTTTATTATACATGATTCAGGGAAAATAAAAAAGAAAATTGTTATCCAGTTCTGGACATTTATTATCCTGTGTTGTAAGATAGAGATAAAAAAGAAGTCATGTCCACACAAAATCAAGACTCACTTGCGAGTCTTAGTGGGGAATTCAGGTCTGCAAAGCAGACATCATTCTAATCCGAATCCTTACACATCCTCGCGGAGTGGATAAATGATATACAGAAAGGATATTTCATGTTAGCCAATTTTGAAAAACGCAGCTATATCGGGAATGAACGGGTCTGGGTCGGCCGCTACCGCAACTTAAACAATCTGCCACACTGGCATCTGGAATGCGAATTGATTCATATAGAAGAAGGCTGTGCCACCGTCTCAAATAACAATCAAAAATACACGCTGCACGCAGGCGACGCCATTTTCCTTGACAGCGGAGACATTCACTACATCAAAAGCGATGCGGACTGTATCCTTTCCATGGCATTGTTTGACTCCTCCATCATCCACGGCATCCAGAAGAAACATCGTCTGAAATCGGCGCTTTTGACCCACCCCTATCCGATTGAACCTTGTTTTTCCAAAATCAGAGAAGAACTAAGCGGACGGAAACCCTTTTTTGAACTACAGATTTGCGAATATATCACTTCCCTGATGATACAGATTTTCCGCGAAGAAGAGATTTTAGACCGTCACTGCGCGAATGAAAACTCCTCGATTGCCAACTACAAAAATCTGCTGGACGAAATTGAAGAAAAATGCAGCTACATCACCTTTCAGGACGCAGCCGCATTTATGGGACTCTCTGAGCCTTATTTTTCCAGGTTCTTCCGCAAGATTTCCGGCATGACATTTTCCCAGTATTTAAATACTGTGAGACTGGAAAAAGCGATCAAACTTCTGCAGAACAACGAACAAAAAATGTCCATGACCGAGATTGCCGACCGCTGCGGTTTTGATACCATCCGGCACTTCAACCGGGTATTCAAAGACATCACCGGCATGTCACCGCGCTGCCTGCCCGCGGATTATACGCTGGATATCAAGCCTATCCGGACAATTCAGGATGCATTCAATCCGACGCTGCAAAGTTCGGAGCTGTTGTAAGAAATTTTCCGGACATCCGCATTCCCAAACAACCAGAATGAGGAAACGAAATAATAATATGTCATCGGTATTGACATATTATTATTTTTACGGTAGTATAACGTATATACCTGTCTCTTATACACATCTGACGCTGCCGACGATACTCCTTG
>CALZPS010000070.1 GCA_945827765.1 uncultured Lachnospiraceae bacterium
AGATCTAGTACGGTCTCGTGGGCTCGGAGATGTGTATAAGAGACAGCAGGTCTACTTCTCGGGGAGTCTGGTGAAAGTGGAAATTGGTCTTGCCAAAGGTAAAAAGTTATATGATAAGCGGGATGATATTGCCAAGAAGGATCAAAGACGTGAGGCAGAGCGCGACTTCAAGGTGCGGAATATTTAAATGATACCGGCAAAGACGTGCTTTTTTGGGCGTTATGCGCAAGTTGTGGTTATGATATACACAAAAGATAAAGGAGCGATGAGTGATGGAGAACTTATTTCAGATATTTTATTTGTTTCTGTGTTATTCATTTTTGGGATGGATACTGGAGGTTGTTTATTCGGCAATCCGCAAACGTAAATTTATAAACCGGGGATATCTCAACGGGCCACTGTGTTCGATTTATGGTATCTCGGCGATGCTGATTTCATGGGTGCTGCAGGATTTGCGCGGCAATTGGGTGTTTTTGTATCTTGGAAGTATAATTTTTGCCACGATTATCGAGTGGACGGCCGGGCATATGCTGGAACGGCACGGCAACGGAAAATGGTGGGATTACTCGCACTTGAAGGGAAATCTGGGGGGATATATCTGCATTCGTTTTAGTTTATTATGGGGATTTCTTGGAACTGTAGTCGTGATGTGGGGCAACGATTTGCTGCTGATCCCGTACGATTTAATGCCGAAACTGTTTGCGAGAATCGTATTGATTGTGCTGGCGGTGATTGTGGCGATTGACGCGCTCGGTTCTTATGCGGTAATACATAAACTGCAAAATATGGATGTGATTTTGGAGGCGAGCGACCGGATTGATGAGATTACCAATCAGTTCGGACATTCCGTCTCCGGATATATTGCCCGCAGAATGGAGAAGGCGTATCCGAAACGTGTTGGCATAAAGCAGAAAGCAGAGCCGACTGTTTTTGCAGAAGGATGCGGGTTCTATAAACTGTTCATGCTGCTTGTTGTGGGGGCATTTCTGGGAGATATAGTGGAAACCTTATATTGCTTTGCTTTTTCCGGGGAATGGATGAGCCGCAGCAGTCTGGTATGGGGGCAGTTTAGTCTGGTGTGGGGGGTTGCAATGTGTCTGGCGACAGCCATGCTGTATCGTTACCGGGATCGTTCAGACGGTTTTTTGTTCCTGATTGGTGTGCTGCTTGGTGGCGCCTATGAATATTTTTGTAGTGTATTGACGGAAACGTTGTTTGGCACCGTGTTTTGGGATTATAGCAGTTATCCACTCAATCTGGGCGGCCGTATCAACCTATTGTACTGCTTTTTCTGGGGAATTGCTGCTGTACTTTGGCTGAAAAAGGTGTATCCGCTGTTGTCCGGCTGGATTGAAAAGCTGCCGATGAAAGTAGGTAAAATACTGACATGGGTGCTGGTGGTGGTTTTGAGTGTGGATATACTGGTGACCTGTGCGGCAATGATTCGTTATCAGGAGCGGAAGACAAATCCGGCTGCAAGTGATGAGATTGAGACATTTCTGGATGAAATGTTCTCGGATGAGTGGATGGAACAGCGATATCAGAACATGAAACTGGTGGAATAAGTGACACGCAGGAGAAGAAAAACAGGTTTGAGGATGGAATCATAAGGCAGTTGAAAAGAAAGAGAATAGAAAGCTATGAAGACTGTAAAAGTGAAAAACGTGGAAATTGGTACAGGAATACCCAAAATCTGTGTACCACTCGTTGAAAAGTCGGCACTCATGCTCGCGGACAGGGCAGCTCAGGTCGGCAGGCAGGGAGGAGATATGGCAGAGTGGCGCGCGGATTATTTTCAGGATATTTCAGATATGGACTTACTTTTGGAAACGGCAGGGAAGATACGCGAAAAACTGCAGGAGGTGCCGCTTTTGTTTACTTTCCGCACGGCGAAAGAAGGCGGGGAGCGGCAGTTGGAAACAGAAGAATACATAAGAATGAATGAACTGATGATAAAGTCAGGGCTTATTGATTTGGTGGATGTGGAGCTTTTCTCCGGGGAAGAGACAGTAAAGAGCCTGATTGAGACGTCCCATGCAAACGGAGTCAAAGTGGTGGTATCGAATCATGATTTTGAGAAGACTCCGCCGCGGGGAGAGATTGTAAGCCGCTTGAGAAAAATGCAGAGTATGGGGGCTGATATTTCCAAAATAGCGGTGATGCCGCAGTGCCGCAAGGATGTGCTTACGTTGTTGGCAGCCACGGATGAAATGTATACGGAGTATGCCGACCGTCCGATTATCACGATGTCGATGGGGGAGTACGGTGTCATCAGCCGTGTGAGCGGGGAGACGTTTGGCTCTGCTGTGACATTTGGTGCGCTGGGGAAATGTTCTGCGCCGGGACAGATGACGGTCACCGATTTGCGGACGACGCTTGAGGCACTGCATCGTTGAACTGCCATTTATTTTTCGAATTTTTTCCAGAAAAGACATTCGAATTTTTTCCAGAAAAGACATTCGGTTTTTTTTCCAGAAAAGACACCTTGACATTCAGGACTCTTTTCATTAGAATAAATATGTGTCTACCACATATAGGGGCTTGTACTGGTTTCGACAGGGATTCTGAAAGTGGAGAAGCTATCCGCAGGCTGATGCGTCAAATCGCAAACTTAAAATTAAACGCTAACGATAATTTCGAATTAGCTGCAGCCTAAATGCTGCATGTCAGCCCCGGGGCACCCGTACCTTGGGAATCTGGCACCGACCATGCGGGAAACGATACCGGCAAAGCTTTGAACCGGCAGGCGTAATATGAAGCTACTGAAACCGTGAGGATGTTCGTTTCCGTGCGGCAGAGGGAATGAAAAAGAACGGACTATGATAGTAGAAGTACATGGGATGGATTTTTGGACGCGGGTTCGATTCCCGCCAGGTCCATATCAAAACTACCAACCGTCAATATCCGATGGTTGGTAGTTTTTTTGTATAGGAAGCGTTATTATCTATGCAAAAAAACTCCGGTAAAACACAAAGAATTTACAAATAAATGATTGTTGCAGCAGTGATTTCGTGTTAAACTGAGTCCATAAGCGTTATAGGGCAAAAGATTTTGACCCAATATACCATTGAAACTAGTTTTGAAATGAAAAGGAGGTTGTAATATGCCTACCACATATGCACATTATAAATTCGGACAGGAAGTTCTAAACGCATTGCCGGGACCTCTTAAGAGTTCCATCGAAAAGAACCGTGAGCTGTTTGACATCGGACTGCATGGACCGGATATCTTGTTTTACTATCGGGTTGTGACAAAAAACCGGGTCAATCAGTTGGGGTATGCGATGCATGACCGGTTTGCGGATGAATTTTTTACAAGAGCGGCAAAAGTCCTGGAAAATGCATCGGACAAGGGTGCTGCAAGGGCGTATTTGTATGGATTCATCTGCCATTTTGCATTGGACAGCGAGTGCCATAATTATATAGAGAAGATGATTCAGGTAAGTGGAATTTCGCATTCGGAAATCGAGATGGAGTTTGACAGATGTCTGTTGGTGGAGGATGGAATAGAGCCTGTTTCTTATTTAACCTGCCGCCATATCCATGCGACACAGAAGAATGCGCAGGTTATTGCTCCGTTTTTTGAGGGAATTACGGAGAATGAGGTGAAACAGTCCTTGTCATGGCTGATTTTTTGCCACAAAATATTGCTGGCACCCGGAGCGGGAAAACGTAAATTATTGTTCGCAGTATTAAAACTTGTAGGAATGTATGATACCGCAAGCGGTATGGTGATGAGTCTGTCATCCAATCCGGCTTGTGAGAGTTATAATCATCTTTTGCAGAGGCAGTTTTCCGGTGCGGTGTCTGTCGCCGCAGGATTGATTTCGCAGTATCAGAAAGTACTGCTGGAGGGAAAAGAACTTCCGGAGCGGTTTCATCAGACGTTTGGTGCTGGAGAGCACTGGCAGGAACTGTGTGTATGACGAGGGGAGCCTGCGTCTGCATAAACGACTTTCATATTGGAAGAGAACTGCCACCGGTGAAGAGCAGCAAACCCGGTGAGAAATAAAGAAACAAAAGAAACCGGACGGATGAAGAGCGAGAATGTCTGGGAGGAGGGTACATGGAGAAAAAATTTAAAATGACATCTTTGGAGAAAAAATGGGTACTTTATGATGTGGGAAATTCTGCATTTACGATGCTGGTAGCAACGATATTTCCGATTTATTTTAATCATTTGGCGGGAACCGCAGGAATATCAGATGTTGATTATTTGGCATACTGGGGGTATGCAGCATCTGTCTGTACTCTGATTGTTGCATTTTTGGGACCTACGCTCGGCGCAATTGCCGATGTAAAGAATTACAAAAAGCGTATCTTTACTTTATTTCTGGGCATTGGTGTGGCAGGCTGTATTCTGTTAGGATTTTTATCTTCGTGGATTTGGTTTTTGGGCGTATTTGTGTTGACGAAAGTGGGATATTCGGCGAGCCTTGTGTTTTATGATGCGATGCTTACAGACGTGACAGAGGAAGAACGGATGGATACCGTATCATCAAATGGCTTTGCCTGGGGATATATCGGGAGTTGTATCCCCTTTATCGCAGGGCTGGCAGTTGTGCTTGGCGGTGAAAGTATCGGACTTAATATGCAAACATCCATGGTCATTGCATTTCTGATCACTGCGGTGTGGTGGCTGGTATCCGCAGTGCCGCTGCTGAAATCCTATAAGCAGAAATACTATATCGAGGAAAAGCCCCATATGGTAAAAGACAGCTTTATGAGACTTGGACATACGTTCAAGGAGATATATAAGCAGAAGCACATTTTCCTTTTTTTGGTGGCGTTCTTCTTTTATATTGACGGAGTATACACGGTTATTGATATGGCGACTGCATACGGAGAGGCACTGGGACTTGAAACAACAGGACTTTTGCTGGCACTTTTGCTGACACAGTTTGTGGCATTTCCGTCGGTGTTGATTATGAACCGTCTGGCAAAGAAAATCAAACCGACAACGGTTATTACTATTTGTATTGCAGCTTATCTGCTCATTTCACTTTATGCATATGGGTTGGATAAACAGTATGAATTTTGGATTCTGGCTGTGGCAGTAGGAATGTTCCAGGGTACAGTACAGGCGCTTTCCCGTTCCTATTTTGCCAAGATTATTCCGGCGGAGAAGTCAGGAGAATACTTCGGGCTGTATGATATCTGCGGGAAAGGTGCTGCAGTTGTAGGAACAGCACTGGTATCGGTATTGTCGCAGGTTACGGGAAAGATGAATATCGGTGTGGCATCCTTGTCTGTTTTGTTTGTAATCGGATTGCTTGTTTTCCGAAAAGCGGTCAAATTAAATGAAATGAGGGAAACAAAATGAGTCGTATGAAAATCCTGGTGGTGGACGATGAGAGCAGGATGCGAAAATTGGTGAGGGATTTCCTTGTCAAAGAGGGATATGTGGTTCTGGAGGCCGCAGACGGCGTGGAGGCACTGGATATCTTCTATGCAGAGAAAGATATTGCACTTTTGATTTTGGACGTGATGATGCCGAAAATGGACGGCTGGCAGGTCTGCCGGGAAATCCGTGAGCATTCGAAGGTTCCGATTATCATGCTGACAGCCCGTTCTGATGAACGGGATGAGCTGCAAGGTTTTGAGATGGGTGTGGATGAATATATCTCTAAACCGTTTAGCCCCAAGATACTGGTGGCTCGTGTGGAGGCAATCTTGCGCAGAACCGCAGGAATGGAGAAGAATGAGGTGCTGAGTGCGGGGGGCATCACAGTGGACAAATCCGCACATATCGTGCAAATTGACGGACAGACGGTAGAACTAAGCTATAAAGAGTTTGAATTGCTGGCGTATTTTCTGGAAAACCGCGGCATTGCCCTGTCAAGGGAAAAGATACTGAATAATGTGTGGAATTACGATTATTTCGGGGATGCCCGTACAATCGACACACATGTGAAGAAATTACGCAGCAAACTGGGTGAAAAAGGCGACTGCATCAAGACCATATGGGGTATGGGTTACAAATTTGAGGTAGAAGAATGAGATCAATCAAACGGCGGATTTTGGCGATGTTTCTGGGGCTGATGGTGCTGATCGTCGGCCTTGTCTTTCTGATCAATGCCAATTTTCTGGAGCCATTTTACATAGAGTATAAACAGGGTGAGATGATCAGGCTGTATGAAATGTTTGATACGGCGCAGGCAAATGGCACTATCACGGAAGCGGATACCCAGAGAAAGCTTTTTATAGAAAGTGAGCGCGCTAATATTTCGGCGACGGTCATGGCACAGAACGGAGAGATTCTCTTCTATACAGAGCAGGAAAAAAGGGGACCGTTGTATGTGCAGTTGTTTGGATATATTGCCGATTTGAATAAAGCCGAACAACAGGAAAACTATGGAAGTTACAGCATTTACCGGGTGAAATACAACGCGACCGGAAAGGAGTATCTGGAGATATACGGAATGTTGTCGGATGGCTCAGTATTCATCATGCAAAGTCCTCTGGAGAGTATCCATGATGCAGCTCTTTTGACAAATCGGTTTCTGATTTATGTATCTGTGCCTGTCATGCTGGTGGGAATACTTTTTGTATTGTTTTTCTCCCGCAGGATTTCAAAGCCAATCAAAGAACTGGCGGAATTGTCAAAGCGGATGGCGGATCTGGATTTTGACGCGAAGTACACGAGCGGCGGCGATGATGAGATTGGCGTGCTGGGGAAAAATTTTAATATCATGTCACAGAAACTGGAGAAGGCAATCTCTGAGCTGAAGAGTGCGAACAACCAGCTGCAGCAAGACATTGAACAGAAAGAAAAAATGGAAAATATGCGCAGTGAGTTCCTCGGTAATGTGTCTCATGAGTTAAAGACCCCGATTGCATTGATTCAGGGGTATGCGGAAGGATTAAAGGAGAGTGTCAATGACGATGCACAGAGCAGGGAATTTTATTGTGATGTCATCATAGATGAGGCGGCAAAAATGAATCAGATGGTGAAAAACCTCCTGACGCTAAATCAGTTGGAGTTCGGGGCGGAGGAGCCCGTGATGGAGCGATTTGATGTTGTCTCTTTGATGAAAGGCGTGCTCGCGAGCTGTGAAATTTTGATTCAGCAGGCAGACGCGGTGATTGATTTTATTGCGGATGAGCAAATGTATGTGTGGGCGGATGAATTAAAGACCGAGCAGGTGTTTCGCAATTATCTGGTGAATGCCCTGCATCATGTGGCAAATGAGAAACGGATTCAGATACGGGCGACCCTCGGGGACAATACGGTGCGAATCAGTGTGTTTAACAGTGGAAACCCCATCCCGGAGGAGGATATTGATAAAATCTGGCAGAAATTCTACAAAGTGGATAAGGCACACACCAGAGAATACGGCGGAAACGGAATTGGACTTTCTATTGTGAAGGCAATTATGGAGTCGATGCATCAGGGATACGGTGTAAAGAATTTTGACAATGGTGTAGAGTTCTGGTTTGAGTTGGATGCCGGAACGTGATAGCTGTCTCTTATACACATCTCCGAGCCCACGAGACCGTACTAGATC
>CALZPS010000071.1 GCA_945827765.1 uncultured Lachnospiraceae bacterium
TATTTTAATAAAGGATAGATGAATGAAATAACTGCGTTTCATTTAACAATTAAGGTTATAATTGTACATAAGCAATTATTTTAATTATAGCAATAGTTTGTCAGTTACTTGTTAGTTACTTGTTAGTTACCGATAGAATTTCATAGAAATTGCTACTGTTTCACCAAATCAAACCGTATACAAAAACCCTTGAAAACATTGCGTTTTCAAGGGTTCTAATAGTCCTATTATAGATTTTGTTATTATCTCTTTGAGAACTGCGGTGCGCGACGTGCGGCTTTGAGACCGTATTTCTTACGTTCTTTCATACGTGGGTCACGTGTCAGATATCCTGCTTTTTTCAATACCGGTCTGTAATCAGCATCTGCCTCAAGCAATGCTCTTGCAATACCATGACGGATAGCTCCGGCCTGTCCGGTGTATCCCCCACCGTGCACATTTACCAGTACATCGAATTTATCCAATGTGTCCGTTGCAACGAGCGGCTGGCGAACGATTACTTTCAGAGTTTCCAGTCCAAGATACTCGTCGATATCTCTTTTATTAATCGTAATCTTGCCCGTTCCCGGTACAAGGTATACTCTTGCGATTGATTTTTTTCTTCTTCCAGTTCCGTAATATTTTGTATTAGCCACGGTTATATCCTCCCTTCAACCTTTCCTTAAAATGTCAGTACTTCTGGTTTCTGAGCCTGCTGTTCATGCTCCGGTCCAGCATATACATGAAGTTTCTTAATCATTTCTCTTCCCAAAGGCCCTTTCGGAAGCATTCCCTTAACAGCAAGTTCTACAACCTTTTCCGGTTTCTTCTGCATCATCTCTGCCAGAGTTGTCTCTCTCATTCCTCCAACATAATCGGAGTGGTTGTAATAAACCTTCTGCTGTAATTTCTTACCTGTAACTTTAACTTTTTCTGCATTTATGATTACTACATAATCACCTGTATCAACGTGTGGTGTAAATTCCGGCTTGTTTTTGCCTCTCAGCACTTTTGCAACTTCAGATGCCAGACGTCCCAATGTGCATCCCTGTGCGTCAACCACATACCATTTTCTTTCAATCTTGTCTGGGTTAGCCATATAAGTTTTCATGGGGTGTTCCTCCTGTTGTTTTCTGATTCAATATTACTTCTATTATTTAATGCTTTTATATGAAATCAATATCCTCCGGGGCTATGGTGAATATTGTTTCTCCCTTTTTGTCATGCTGTAATATTATAGTACACAGTTCTTTTCTTGTCAACTACTTTTTTTCCACTGCTCTCTCGGCAAACATGTCACATGCTCCGTTTTCCGCTCATTCGTCAGGTGCCACAAAACATTTTTATTCGTATGGTGGTATCGGAATCCGCATTTTTCCTGTACACGTCGGGATTTCTCATTGCCGTCAAAATATGCGCACCAGATGGTCGTCAGATTTAATTCCTCAAATCCATAACGAATCAATTCCCGCACAGCCTCCGGTATCAGTCCCTGTCCCCAATATGGTACACCTATCCAATATCCAATCTCTCCTTCTTCATCACTGATTTCCAGATTGCTATGGCTGCCTGTCATAATCCCCACGCTGCCGATTGGTTTTTGGCTCTCCTTCAGCACAACCGCATACGTCTCAGGTTCCGACAGTACACCTCTGATAATATCACGGCTGTTTTCCACACTGGTGTGAGGCGGCCACCCCGCTGCCGGACCTACGAGCGGATTCTTTGCATAATGGTATAATTCTTCTGCATCCTCTTCTTTCCAAGGGCGCAAAATCAATCGTTTTGTCTCTAAAATCATCTTCTCCTCCTACTTTTCTCAAGCTGACTTTTCGCCTGTTTTGTGTTTCTCAGCTGTTTGCCGTCGTTCCCGGCAGACGGATAGACAATGTTTCTCCGAGTGCACAATATTTATCCGCCAGACAGACAATCCACGCCTCCCTGCAGGTCGGCGGCAGCAATGTCAGTGGAAACATGTGACGGGCGATAATATTTTCCTCGATTGCGTTCAAAGCAAAGTCCTCTCTGGCATTTTCCAGCGCTTTTTGGGGATGGGCGAATCCGTGCAGCGAACGCCTGTCACCTTTTATGTGCCAGTCATACAAAAAGTAATCATGCAGCAAGGCCCCGCGAACCAGCGATGTTTCATCCGCTTTGATATGCAGCTTCCTCTTCATCTGCAGACTGGTATACGCCACATGAACACTATGCTCAAAAATCGTTGTGGAGCCATGCTGCATATATTTCCTTTCCATCGCCAGCCGCCCTTTTTTCTCCAATTCATCGATCATTCTTTTCAGCAAGTCCGACTTCATATCGTTCCACCCTCACACATTCTGATATTGGGGAAAGTAATGTTCCACCCAGTTTACTGCTCCAACTCTGCCCACCGCTCTCGCTCCGCATGTATTGGCAAACTCTGCACATTTCTCCAACTCCCATCCTTCCGAAATACCATATACAAACCCGGCGGCAAAGCTGTCACCCGCTCCTGTCGTATCTATACAATCCACACCGGACACCGCCGGAATATATTTTCTGATTTCCGCATTATATAAAAAACATCCGCGCGCTCCGCATTTCAAAACCACATTTTTCACCCCGGCAGCAAAAAGAATTTCCGCCGCTTTTTCTGTCTCCTGTACTCCCGTCAGCAAAAATGCCTCTTCCTCATTCGGCATCAAATAATCCACATAGGACAATGCTTCGGCAATATCCTCCACCTGTTCGTTGTTCTTTCTTTTTGTCATGTCTGCGCAAATAAGCATCCCCTGCTCCTTTGCGGTGCGAAAAATTTGTACCAGTTCAGCATTTGCAATATGAGGGAACACAAAAATACTGGCAAAGCAGAGAATTCCCGCGTCTTTCGGAAACGGTATGTGAATATCGGATAAGCGCAATTTCCGCAGACTTCCTTTGCGGCTGGTAAGAAAACTCCGCTCCCCGTCCTCGCGCACAAGCACTACATTCACCGCGGTGTGCAGATCCGCTCTTACCGCATTTTCATTCCACTCTATTCCGTGTTTCCGACAATGCTCTTGAATCATCCGCCCTTCCATATCTGCACCCAGCACAAATTCCAGTCGAACCGCCTTCCCCAGTGCAGCCAAAACCGTTGCCTCATTGAGCGCATCCCCGCCCGGACTCATGCGTATTTCTTCCGCCGGATAAGACCCCGTCTCAAATACGGTCTGATCGACCGGTGCAGCAATAATATCCAGCACTGCCGCCCCAATTATTACAATCTTCTGAACCATATCATCCTCCTTAAAAAACGCTATGCAGGGTCCCTATACCAGCAGTATTTTTGCTCCTGAGACCACATCCCATTCTTAAGATACCCCTTCTGGGGGCTTTTGGCAACCTGTTTTCTATTGTAGATGTAAATATCTTTCTACATATTCTTCCACAAAATGGCTCCGGTTTTTTGCATGTCACGCGCACTACACTCATACCATCACTCTTGTAAGTCTGCCTCCCATACGGCTTAATATTTCGTTTGTAATCGTATGACACTGCGCAGCAACCTCTCCGGCAGTGATTTTTTCTTTACCCGATACACCAATTAAAACAACCTCGTCACCGGCTTTTATGTCGGAAACATCACTCACATCAAGCAACAGTTGATCCATGCAGATTCTGCCGATAATCGGCACCTTCTTTCCGCCGACCAACGCTGCGCCTTTTCCGCATGAAAGCTCTCTCGGCACCCCGTCGGCATATCCGATGCTGACAGCAGCAACCGTTGTATCCTTCTTCGCCTCAAACTTCATCCCATATCCTGCATACTCTCCTGTGTACACGGTACGCACAGATGCCACCCTTGCCTTTAACGATAATACCGGCTGCAGCTCTTCTGCCCACTCAGTACTATCTTCTTCCGTACTCAACACCCCATACAAGGCGATTCCCACTCTTGCATAATCACCCGCAAATTGCGGATAATGGAGTACTCCATAACTCGATAACAGATGCACCCCTTTGCAGGAACATCCGCGTTTTTTCAATTCTTCCAATATATGCTCAAAGTCTTCCGCCTGCCACTGCGTATAAATCTGCTCCTGTGCCTGCATCATATCCGCCGCACACAGATGACTGAAAATCCCGTCCACAATCAGGTTCTTCATTCCGTAAATACTACTGATACGTTCAATATTTTCGCTGCGTTCTCCCAGACGGTGCATTCCCGTATCTACCGCCACATGGACATGGATGGGTTTTCCGAAACGATTCAATTCCAGCGCATAAGCATAGTCGACAGCCGCCTGTGTCAAATGATATTTATTCAGCATGGCAAACCTCGACGGATGCGTATAGCCAAGAATCAGGATTTCTCCTTTTATTCCCGCCCTGCGAAGCCGGACACCTTCCTCCAGGCAGGCCACACAAAACGCATCGACTCCCAGGCGGTTCAACTCTCTGCCTATGAGGACTGCTCCGTGACCGTATGCTTCCGCTTTGATTGCCGGCATCAACCGACAGGACTTCGGCAGTCTGCTTTTCAAAAACTCTACATTATGTTTTAGCGCCCTGCTGTCCAGTTCAATCCACGCCCGGTCACAAATCTCATCCCCAGCATTTTGTTTTTGTCCGATTTGTTGCCGTTCATCCCATTGCTGCCCTTTTTGCCTTTGTTTCTTTCTACCATACATCGACATATCCTCCACCGCTGCCGTCAATTTGCACATCACTGCCGCCGCAATCACTGATAGCACCAACACCGCCAGATAATGTATCATACTGTTTTCTACCAATACCCCGGTACAATGCAATACTTTGGCGATTCCCCTCACCGCCACAATGACGCCCGGATGCAGCACATAAATCCACAATGCCAGGTTTCGCAGCCCTGGTATCTGTTTTTTCTTCCATTGCAAAAGAAACCGGTACAGATAAATCATGACCGGTGGGAGCATGATATACATGCTGTCATGACGCTGTACATCGAAATGACGGAGTACAAATGCCTCGGCTGTCATCAAAGCGAATGTAACCACCAGACCGATTGCATTTTCCTTTCTCACGTCTGTAATGTCTGTAATACTTTTCCTGCCTGCCGCATTTCCATTGCCCAGTATTGCCCCCAATGTCAAAAACACGGGAACCATAAAAACCCCGTTGCGCGTATACGTGGATACCACAAATATCCATCCGTAAAATGTATTGAAAACAGGAACCTGTTCCACGAGTCCATAATAACTGTCACCGAACAGACCCACAATATACAAAACAGCTGTCACCGCCAACACATATTTGACAGGCAGCAATTTGCGCAGTCCGCATACAATCAGAATTCCGACGATACATGCCGGGAGATACCATAGATGGTAAAAGGTTCCGTCAACCAGCAGATTCTTAAGCCAGTCTGTCCACTTCAAATCTTTATAAAGTCCTGCATAGATTCCTATCGGCAGATACATCACGACGGAAACGACATACAGCAGCAACATTTTTTGAATATGTTTCGCCAGATACTGACGGGCGCTTTTCTCATTCTGCCAGATTTTTGCCACCACGAAATGTCCTGTCACCATCAAAAAGAACGGGACTGCCGTCCGCGCCAGTATTCTGGTCAGAAAGTAGTCCGCTGTCTCGTTTATCCCCATCAAGGGAGAAATGTGGATTGCCACGACCAATGCCGCAGCAGCAACCCGAAACCAATCCAATCCCCCATATTCTCTCTGCTCACTCATCTCGTTTCCTCCACTGTGTAATCACAAAACCGTCCACATTATTTCCCGACACCGACACCTCCATCGACTCGTCCGTTTCAATCTCGGTCGTCCCCGACGGCTCCGCTTTTTGAAACGATATCCAGACTTCTTGTTCCCCCACCTTAGTCTTGTATGGACTCGTCCCAGATGCTCTGCTGTTCTTTCATGGAACGCCAGCCGCTGACTGCCGCTATCTGTTTCCACCCGTCCATTTTAAACATCAATGCGTTCAATGCCTCTGCCGTTTCCAACGCCAGCATCTCACCTTCCACATCCACTTTTGTATATTCTTTATCTTCGCGGTAAGCATACTGTGCATTTACCAAAATCAGGTTTCCCTGATAGATCTGCTCCCTCTTTTGAATCATCGTCCGCATCTTCTTTCCCCTCTTCTATTTCTTGTACTTCTGCGCTGTCCTGCACTTCTTTACATTTCTTCGCTCCCTGCACCTTACACAGCCCTTGACTCAGTCCCAAGGGCCATCGCAATAATCCGCTCCACAATCTCCGTAAATGAGACTCCGGCCGCTTTCATCATTCCCGGATATCGGCTGTGCTCCGTAAATCCCGGAATCGTGTTTACTTCATTAAATACAATCTCACCGCACGGCATCAAAAACATGTCTACTCTGGCAAAGACTGAGCAGCCCAGTGCGCGATAAATCTTTTTCGCCGCCTCTTTTACCTGTGCCGCCTTTTCCGCAGAAATCCTCGCAGGTACATGGATTGCCGAGGTTTTCAATGTATATTTCTCTGTAAAATCAAAGAATCCGCCGGAAAGCTCAATTTCGTCCACTTCTCCGACCATCAGCTGTTCTGTTCCCAGAACCGCGCATCCCACTTCAAAGCCTTCAATATTTTCTTCCATAATGACCTGATTATCATACTCAAACGCCAACTGCAGCGCAGGCAAAAGCTGTGTCTCGTCCAACACCTTGGTCACTCCGTAAGAAGAACCCGCTTTCACCGGTTTCACAAAAATCGGATATCCGATCAACTTTGCGAAATCCCATGCCGCATTCTGTGCCGTTTCGCTTTCCAGCACGATTGCCTGCGGCACACGAATACCCGCCATCTGCACCAGTTTATGTGCCCGGTCCTTATCCATGCAAAGCGCTGATGCCAAGGTACCGCATCCGGCCAACGGAATCTGTGCAAGTTCTATCAACCCCTGTATCGTTCCATCCTCCCCATTCTTTCCGTGCATGACCGGGAAAGCAACGTCAATCGGTATTTCCGTCACTCCCTCGCCGCCAAATACGAGCAGCACCTTCTTGTTTGGATTTGGTGACAAAGCAGCCGCAAGACAATCTTTTTCATTGTGCCATGTATCCGCCTCGATTTTTTCAATCTCCCCAGTAAAATGAAACCACTCCCCTTCCTGCGTGATTCCCACTAAAACCGGATGATATTTTTCCCGGTTCAGGTTTCGAATGACAGCCGATGCCGACTGCAAAGACACACTATACTCCGAGGAACACCCGCCAAATATGATTGCCACATTCTTTTTATTTTGATTCTCCATTTTTCTCTCTCCTTTTCGTGATCGCATCGCATCTTTCGTCTGCGCCTGTACGCAGCTGCGGAAAGATTTTTCCATCGCCGGGAACTCCCATACAACAAAAAAACTCTGCTACGATAGCCTGTAATTATGCTACCATAACAGAGGATTTTTTCCTTTGCAATTTCCTTACTGTTTATTTATGATTTTTTGAGGAAATCTTAATATTTTATGAGCAAAGGGACAAATGGACATAAAATACATGCTTGCATGTATTCTTATGTCTATGGGTC
>CALZPS010000072.1 GCA_945827765.1 uncultured Lachnospiraceae bacterium
CGAGATCTAGTACGGTCTCGTGGGCTCGGAGATGTGTATAAGAGACAGTAGATACACTGTCCGTTGTTCCGTTCAGTACCGGGACCTTCGCCACCATCGTCTGTGTCTCCGTCATCTGATACAAACCGCCGTGCGGCATAAATACAGAGCCTGCGCCGATGGATCCGTCAAACATCTCCACCAGACCTTTCTGCGAGCACACATTCAAATCAGACAATACAGAAAGCCACTTCTCACGGACATCACCAACTTCTGCTCTCACAAACAAGGAGTCTTTTTTCGCCGGAATCTCTACTTCCACTTCCGTCTCCTGATGGGCACCGTTCGTGTCAAGGAACGCACGGGAAATATTGACGATTTCTTTTCCTCTCCACTTCAGAACCAGTCTCGGTTCCTCCGTTACAACTGCCACCTCGGTCGCCTCCAGATTTTCCTCCTTGGCATATGCCATGAACTGTGCCACATCCTTCGGGTCAACCACAACTGCCATACGCTCCTGAGACTCAGAGATGGCAATTTCCGTACCATCTAAGCCGGCATATTTCTTCGGCACTTTATCCAAATCCACAATCAGCCCTGCTGCCAGCTCCCCGATTGCCACGGACACACCGCCGGCACCAAAGTCATTACATTTCTTAATCAGCGCACTGACTTCCTCACGCCGAAACATTCTCTGAATCTTACGCTCGGTCGGCGGATTTCCTTTCTGTACCTCTGCACCGCAGGTCTCGATAGACTCCTCGGTGTGTACTTTAGAAGATCCCGTCGCGCCGCCGCAGCCGTCACGTCCTGTACGTCCGCCCAGCAGAATAATGATATCGCCCGGGTCAGAGGTTTCGCGAATCACCGCACGTCTCGGAGCTGCACCCATGACCGCACCGATTTCCATACGTTTTGCCACATAATTCGGATGATAGATTTCTTTGACCGCACCGGTCGCCAGACCAATCTGATTGCCGTAGGAGCTGTATCCCTTTGCCGCACCACGCACCAGTTTCTTCTGAGGCAGTTTACCTTTCAACGTATCTTTCACGGATACGGTAGGATCTGCTGCGCCGGTCACGCGCATAGCCTGATATACATAGGTACGTCCTGACAGCGGGTCGCGGATTGCACCTCCGAGACAAGTAGCCGCACCACCGAACGGTTCAATCTCTGTCGGATGATTGTGCGTCTCATTTTTGAAATTAATCAGCCATTCTTCTTCCACCCCGTCCACTTTAATCGGCACAACGATACTACATGCATTAATTTCATCAGATTCTTCCTGATCCTGCAGCTTGCCCTCTTTTTTCAGTTTTCTCATGGCCATCAAAGCCAAATCCATCAGACAGACAAACTTATCTTCTCTGCCAGCAAAAATCTCACTGTGGTCTTTCAAATACTGCTTGTAAGTATTTTCAATCGGTTCACGGTAATCACCGTCGTCAAATCTGACGTTCGTCAACTCCGTGGAAAAAGTCGTATGACGGCAGTGATCAGACCAGTAAGTATCCAACACACGGATTTCTGTCATAGACGGATCACGCTTTTCTTCCCCCGCGAAATAATTCTGAATATGCTGAAAGTCTTTAAACGTCATTGCCAGCCCCAGGGAACTATAAAGCGTATGCAGTTCTTCCTCCGGCATTGACGTAAAACCTTCAAAAATCTTTACATCTTCCGGCTCGTCAAACACTGTCACCAGCGTGTCCGGCTTGTCCATTCCGGTCTCGCGGGAATCAACCGGGTTGATGCAGTGATTTTTGACGGCTGCAAATTCCTCTTCGCTGATTTCTCCTTCAATCACATACGTCATCGCCGTGCGGATGACAGGCTGCTCGTCCTCGTTGATGAACTGTATGCACTGCTCGGCTGAATCCGCTCTCTGGTCAAACTGTCCCGGCAGAAATTCCACAGAAAATACTCTGTCAGATTCATTTTTCGGAAAACTCTCCAGATATAAGAGATCCACCGGTGGTTCCGCAAATACACCGTTGCAGGCTTTTTTGAATGTCTCATCGGAAACATTCTCCACATCATAGCGAATCAGCACCCGCACACCGCTCACTGCCATGATACCCAGATAATGACGGATCTCATGACGCAGTTCTTTCGCCTGCACGGCAAAATCTGCTTTCTTTTCCACATAAACTCGTCTTACATTACTCATACTTGTATCTCCTTCGTTTCTATAATATAAGTTTTTCAATTTGCATTCTACTGTAACTATATCATACCGATTCTCATAAGTAAAATTAATATCATTAAATCTACTCATTAGTCTGGCTAATATTGTTGCTTTTTCGTCCAAAAACAATGCTGACAATAAGAAGCGCCACCAGTCCTGCCACAAACAGACCGCCGATTCGGAGTACAAAATCAAAGAACAATCCTTCCGGCAGCATCCGGATCATATAATCTGTGGCAGGATCGAACAGCCACAAATCATTGTCAAAGAAAATCTCATGGAACAACGTAAATACCGCATTGAAATCTCTTGCCACCGCAATCCCGAGTATTAAAAGCGCAGCCGCCAGCACACCAAGTACAATCTGATAACTTCGGGATAAAATCCGGAGCAGATCCGCCTTTGAGATCATCAGGATCAGCAGACACACGACCGCCAAAACTTCCGCATATCGACGCAGCGCCAAACCGCCCAAGAACATCTCCCGCACTTCTCCCATATGAAACCGGTCCTGTTCGTTAAAGAAATCCTGCTCTTTATCCCCGACAGTTGTCATTACGCTTAGATTTTCCCTCTCTCCGCGCAGATATGCCATCATTTCCCGCGTCACATACATGGTGTCCTCCATCGACATCTCCAACTCGGAGAGCACCCCATATTTTTCATATTCTTTCCTGTAAAAATCAAAGTCCGCATACATCGCAGCCTCGAAACAGGAAATCAACAATACAGTCATCAGGAAAACTGCCGCCGCAATCCCCGCTGTCCATTCTAGTACCTTTTTCATTCACATATTCCTCATATTTACATTGCATTTCTTTTTCTATTCGCTTATAATAAAATCAACTTTTATAAGATTTTCTAATATGGAGGTATCTTCTATGGATATCAACTATGAATTGTATAAAGTATTTTATTATGTGGCATCAACTTTAAGTTTCTCGGAAGCCTCCAAGTATCTGTTTATTTCCCAGTCTGCAGTCAGCCAGTCTGTCAAGACACTGGAGCGCAAACTTGACCGCAAACTGTTTATCCGCAGCACAAAGCGTGTTCAGCTCACTCCCGAGGGAGAGATTTTGCTGCGCCATATTGAACCCGCCATGAATCTGATTCAGCGTGGGGAAAACCAGCTTTTGGACAGCGCCTCCACCGGCGGCCAGATCCGCATCGGTGCCAGCGACACTATCTGCCGTTATTTTCTGGTTCCCTATCTGGAACGGTTTCACAAAGAATTCCCGAATACCCACATCAAAGTCATCAATCAGACCTCCATTAAATGTGTGGAGCTGTTGGAGAGCGGTCAGGTGGATTTGGTCGTGGTCAACTATCCAAATCAATACCTGAGCAATGTATCCGCCATCCGCAAAATTCATTCGTTCAAAGACGTGTTTATCGCCAACCCCACATTTGACTCCCTGAACCGGAAAAAGCTGCCCTCCCGGCAGCTGTCGGAACAGCCGATATTAATGCTCGACCGCCACAGCACGACCAGTGAATTTCTGCATCGCCTGTTCCAGCAGCATCAACTCGACCTCGTCCCTGAGATCGAACTGACCAGCAACGACCTGCTCATCGATTTGGCACGCATTGGTCTGGGCATTGCCTTTATCCCCGATTTTTGCCTGACACAGCACACGCATGATCTGTTTATCGTGGAGACAAAAGAAGAACTCCCCGAACGGGAACTGGTTATTGCCTATAATGAACAATTGCCTTTATCCCCCGCCGCCAAAGAGTTCTTGCATTATTTTTAGGCATCAGGTTTTCATCGGTTACTCCACTTCGGCGATACGCATCATATTGCTCGCCCGGCGTTTTTCTCCCTGCACATTGGTGGACGGGATACCTGCTGTCAGCACTACGATATCGCCCTCTTCCACATATTTTTTTACTAATGCAATCTCAATTGCCCCATCAGAGATATCCTCTGTCGTCTTAAATTCCAGTGATTTGAGTGGGCGTACGCCCCAGTAAATGGACATCCGGCGCAGGGTGCGCTCATTTGGCGTCACACCCAGTATATCCTGTTTTGGTTTCAGGTTTGACATCACTCTTGCCGTAGCTCCGGAAACCGTCGGCGTGATGATGCATTTTGCCTGAAGATTCTCTGCCGCCAAAACCGAGGAGTACGCTATCGCACTGGATATCCCTGATTTCAGATGTCCGCCTGCCTGACTCAAAAACAAATCATAGTCCAAATGCTTTTCCGCGCTTTCGATAATATGAACCATCATCTGCAAAGCTTCCACAGGATATTTACCTGCTGCCGTCTCTCCCGAAAGCATCACGGCATCCGTCCCGTCATATACCGCATTGGCAACGTCCGTCACCTCTGCTCTTGTCGGGCGTGGATTACGGATCATAGAATCCAGCATCTGCGTCGCCGTGATAACGGTCTTGAAATTTGCGTTTGCTTTCTGAATCATCTGTTTTTGCAGATAAGGTAATTCCTCCGCAGCAATCTCCACTCCGAGATCTCCCCGCGCCACCATGATGCCGTCCGCCGCGCGCAAAATCTCGTCGATATTGCTGATTCCTTCCGCATTTTCAATCTTGGCAATAATCGGAATATAAGGAGCTTTCATTTCTTTCAGCAGAGCACGGATTTCCAAAATACATTCTGCATTACGCACAAATGATGCCGCGATAAAATCTACTTCCTGCTCCACGCCAAAACGGACATCCTCTTTGTCTTTTTCCGTAATAGCAGGCAGTCTGACCGCCACATTCGGCACATTCACTCCTTTGCGCTCGCCTAATTCACCGCCATTGATTATCCTGCAGATAATTTCTGTATGATTCTTTCCGGTCACTTCCAGTTCAATCAGACCGTCATCAATAAGAATCTTTTTCCCTTTCTCCACGTCCTGCAAAAGTCCCGGATAGGTGATGGACACCTTCTCCTTGTTTCCCACAATCTCTTCTGTGGACAAGATGAACGTCTCCCCCTGCTCCAGAAAAACTTTCTGTCCTCCCTCCAGTACTCCGGTACGGATTTCCGGTCCCTTCGTATCCAGAAGAATCGCCACATTGGACTGTTCTTCCGCACGCAGTTGTTTGAGCATATCCATCCGCTGTTTATGTTCCTCGTAATCCCCGTGCGAAAAATTGAATCTTGCCACATCCATCCCATTTTGTATCAGACTGCGCATCACTTCCTTGTCATCCGTTCGCGGTCCCATTGTACAGATTACTTTTGTTTTTTTCATACGCTTTCTAACCTCCGTCATGCTGATATTGCTATTCTGAGATACTTACGGATTGCTGCGCACTTTGTGCTCTCACAATTCCTTTACGTGTTCATGTGTAAATAAATGTTCATTACAGTATTCGTAATTTCCTTTACATTTGGAACAAAATCTGAATTCCAGATTCGGATTATCTAATTCTGTCCGTCCGCACACTGCACACCGGTGTCTGGCTCCGTTCCCATACTGCATCTTCGGACGCTCCACCTGCTTTTTATACTTCCGCTTGCGCATCTGTTCTTTCGGTGAATACGTTTTCATGTTCCTGCCGGAAAAGAAGAACAATATAAAATTCAAAAGCGATGCGATAATGACAATGCGGATGGCTACATTTCCGCGCAGCATATCCCACACCAGCAGTACGGCATAAGCGATTCCCAGCCATTTTACCTTGAGCGGAATGATAAAATACAACAGTACTTCCATATCCGGAAACATTGCCGCGAAAGCAAGGAAAATGGACATATTGATATAATATGTGCTGAAGAACATACAGTAAACCGTCACATTCATCGCAACCATCGCTGCCTCTTTTACCGTCACTGCATAATATGCCCACATCACAAAAGATCCTGCCACCGTAAACAATAGCCCGGAGAATATATAAATATTATAACGGAATGCCCCCCAGCTGCGCTCGAGTGCCCTTCCCACAGAATAATAAAAAATCAGCATAATCAGAATCGTGAGTGGATTTCCGCTGGGCGGCACCAGAACCCAGGAAATGATTCTCCACACCTGTCCCTGCATGATAAGTATTGGATTCAGCACCAGCCACTGAAATAAATCCGGAAGGAAAAGGTCAATTCCATACCCAACCACATAAGCTCCAATCAGATACATCGTCAGATTGTTGATTGCATAACGTCCAAATTTTCTCTCCATTTTATTCAGCCAATTCAACCTGTTTTTTCTCCTTTTTGTTTGTATTTTACTTTTATCGTTCTATGTCACATTGTACTGTCTGTGGTTTTGTTTGTCAAATATATGTTGTCCGGTTTCTTCTTAGTTTAGAGAATTTTCCTATATATATTCCACAAAAAATCAAAATCTGGAGCAGAATGCCAATTGTCTTTTTTTTTGTTTTGTCGTATAATTTACGTTAGTGTCTGTTTTTCCCAAATAAAACACCATTTTAATAGATAACAAGCAAATTTCAGAAAAACATACAATATTGATAAAAAGAGGGATACTTATGAGTTTGAATGAATTACATATGTTAGGCATTGACATTGGTTCCACGACCGTCAAAATTGCGGTTCTTGACAATGACAACAACGTGTTGTTCGCGGACTACAAACGGCATTTTGCCAATATTCAGGAGACTCTTTCCGAATTGCTGGAAAAAGCCATCGACAAGCTTGGTCCCATCAAAGCTTCACCAGTCATCACCGGTTCCGGCGGATTGTCTCTTGCCAATCATCTGGAAGTACCTTTCGTGCAGGAAGTCATCGCCGTATCGACAGCCCTGCAGGACTTCGCCCCCCAGACGGACGTTGCGATTGAATTGGGCGGTGAAGATGCGAAGATTATTTATTATGAAGGCGGAAATGTTGAACAGCGTATGAATGGTGTCTGTGCGGGTGGTACCGGGTCATTTATCGACCAGATGGCCTCTCTTCTGCAGACAGACGCGACAGGTCTTAATGAGTATGCCAAAAATTATCATGCCTTATATTCAATTGCCGCACGCTGCGGTGTGTTTGCCAAGACGGATATCCAGCCTCTGATCAACGACGGGGCTTCCAGAGAAGACCTTGCCGCCTCCATTTTTCAGGCTGTTGTCAACCAGACCATCAGCGGACTTGCCTGCGGCAAGCCGATTCGCGGACATGTGGCATTCTTAGGCGGACCGCTCCACTTCTTACCTGAATTGAGAGCCGCTTTCATCCGCACGCTGGATTTGGATGACGAACATGTCATCGCTCCCGAACATTCTCACCTGTTCGCAGCTATCGGCTCTGCCATGAATTCCAAAAACGATACGGTCGTATCTCTAAGTGAGATGCAGAAGCTGTCTCTTATACACATCTGACGCTGCCGACGATACTCCTTGT
>CALZPS010000073.1 GCA_945827765.1 uncultured Lachnospiraceae bacterium
GGCTTATAGTGATGTGAGCCCTCTTTTTGATTGAGCAGCAGGGGTACCGTGACTTCGACTGCCGTCAGGACAATATCAGCCTTCTTGATAAAACAGAAAGCTTGTGTTATCATAAAACAAGAGATGGAACTGTGTAAAAAAATACGGAGAGTTTTATTTGTTATATCGGATGGAAGAAAGGAGAAGTAAAAAATGACGAAAGAAACTAAAAAATTCAATGTTGGCGTGATCGGTTCCGGGGCAATCAGTGACATATACCTCAAGAACATGATGGAAAAGTTTGAGCGCCTCGAAGTTGTTGCCGTGGCATCAAAGCATTTGGAACATGCCGAGAAAAAAGCGGAGGCATATGGAATCCGGGCGTGCACAGTGGAAGAGCTCCTTGCAGATGCGGATATTGATATCGTTGTCAATCTGACGCCGGTGGGGGCACACTACGAGTTGATCAAGTCGGCACTTCTGGCGGGAAAACATGTCTATACAGAGAAGACCATTACGGATGATATGGAGAAGGCCGGAGAACTGCTGGCGCTTTCGGAGGAAAAAGGACTTTATCTGGGCTCCGCGCCCGATACATTTCTCGGGGCGGCACTGCAGACCGCACGTGCCGTGATCGATCAGGGGACGCTGGGCGAGATACATTCGTTCGTCATTTCAGCGAACCGCAGCAATGATTTGCTGCTGTCGGTGTTTTCCTTTTTGCGCGAGCCGGGCGCAGGAATCTTGCATGACTATGCAGTGTATTATGTGACGGCTCTTGTCAGTCTGCTGGGACCTGTGGCCCGTGTGGGCGGCGTGACGAGCGCGCCTTATCCGCAGCATCGTAACATTATGCCGATGAGTCCTGAATTTGGACAAATGATGGATACGCCGAATGAAAGTCAGGTGTCTGCAATTGTGCAGCTTGAAAATGGTATCACCGGCACATTACATATGGATGCAGACTCTAATTGCCGCGATGAGGCGTTCTTTGCAATTTACGGTACAAAGGGAATTCTGTATCTGACGGATCCGAATCAGTTTGGCGGGACAGTGCGTTTTCTGCCTAATGCGATGGATCCGCGCACCCCGGTGAAAGCATCAGAATTGTGGAATTTCTCTCAGTACAGTGAAAATTCCAGAGGTATCGGACCTGCGGAGATGGCTGACGCCATTGTCGAGGGGCGTCCCTGCCGTGCCTCAAAAGAGCTTGCAGTGCATGTGCTGGAAGTGTTGACAGGCATTTTGAGTGGTGGAGAAAATGGCGGATTTGTCGATATTTCCTCCACATGTGAACAGCCGCAGCCTATGCCTCAGCGCCCGGTCGGTATCCGCAATATCGGTCATGTATCGTTCAACACCAAAGATATGGAGAAAATGCTGCATTTCTATGTAGATGTATTGGGCATGAAACATGCCTTTACACTGACTATGAAGGATTTGCTGGCACATATACCGGAGCACGCGGAGAAACCGATAGATTTGAGTGAAGAAGAAAAAGCACGCTATCAGAAAATGAAAGAATGGGTGGAAACAAGTGCTGACAAGCCGTGGATAACCTATTTGAAACTGGCTGACGGTCAGTTTCTGGAATTGTTCCATGACATGGGCAATCTGACCCGCACGATAGAGAATCGCAATGAGAATTATGGCTATACGAAACTGAATTATGAGGTGGAGGATATCGACAGACTGCGCGAGCGGCTGTTGGCAGAAGGAATCAAATTGGATATGGATGTCCATACGAGTCTGGATGGTGCCCGCGAACTTGTTGTACATGACCCGGAAGGTAATGAGGTTCAGTTTACAGAGTATCCGACAGGCGATAAGGCAAGGATTCCGATGGAAAAGAATGCTGAACATAATGTTTGTTCCGAGTTAAGCTATACGACTCAGGTGGCATATCAGGTACAGGATGAGATTAATATGGAGCAATTCTATTGCCGCGGACTTGGTCTGAAAAAAGTGATGACACTTACCTATGGTGAACTGGCAGAGGCGATGGCCGCCGGTAAAGCAGCGGATGAAATGACAATTATGGGAATGCGTATGATGGGAAATCAACCGTGGCTGGATTACATCGAGGTGGCACCGCACCAGTATATTGAACTCTTCCATACGGCAGGACGGCAGTTGAAGGAAGACCGGGATCTGTCCGACGCATATGGATACCAGCACCTTTGTCTCGAAGTGGACGATATTCAGGCGGCTTATGATGCTGTGGTTGCAAATGGAATTACGCCTGATACAGAAATCCAGCTGGGAGCGGATGGAGCATATCAGTTCTGGCTGGTAGATCCGGACGGCAATCGTCTGGAACTGATGGAATACGCTCCCGGGGCGAAACAGCTCGGATAAGAAAGTAAAAAATGAGAAAATGAAAAATGGATGAAAAAAGCAGGGCATTTTGCGAGCCCTGCTTTTTGAACACTATTTTTTGAGCACTATAAATCTGTTTCGGATTTATGCTCTTCCAGCCAGCGGATAGCAGTATAAGCATATACAGCACTTCCGTTTGTAAGAGCAGCTTCGTCAAATCGTACCATAGGATGATGCTGCGGATAGGAGTACCCCTTCTGCGGCTGACCAGCGGCCAGTGCCAGCATAATGGAGGGAACTTCCTGGCTGATATATGCAAAATCTTCGGAACCAGCGGAACCGGAAACTTTTTTATTCTCGCTCATGGCGGATAATTCTTCGGCGGAATATGCATTCCCTGTGCCAAGGAGTTCTTTTACATAGCGGAGCGCATCAGCAGACAACTCTTTGTCATTGAACAGGCAGGGACAGCCGCTTTTGAACGTGACTTCCGCAGATGCCCGGAACGTATGGGCGGTTCCCTCTGCAATTTCTGTCAGCCGCTGCTTCATAAATGCGCGTGTTTCTTCATCAAAAGTACGGATACTTCCGCCCATCACCACGGAATCCGGAATGACATTCGGTGCGGTGCCTGCGTTCATGGTACCGATAGTCAGCACGGCACGTTCGTTTAATCCAAGTTCCCTTGTCTGAATTTCCTGTAAGGCAATGAGAATATGAGCAGCGGCGTTCAGCGGGTCAATTCCCATATTCGGCATCGAACCGTGGACACCTTTTCCTTGTACCTTGATCTCAAAAATGTCTGCTCCGGGAGCAGTGACACCGGGAGGGGACACGATAACCGTTCCCGGAGAAAAAGGCATTCCTGCCATGACATGTATCATCAGAGCCTTATCAACATGCGGGTTTTCCAACAGCCCTGCGTCCAACATGTCGTGTGAACCCTCAAAGATTTCTTCTGCCGGCTGAAACATCAGCTTGACAGTTCCTTCAATCTCGTCCTCGTGTTGTTTGAGCAGTCGTGCCGCACCAAGCAGCATGGCCGTATGCATATCATGACCGCAGGCGTGCATCCTTCCGTTTTGAGCAGCAAAATCCTCTCCGGATTCCTCTCTCATTGGCAGCGCGTCCATGTCGGCGCGCAGCAGAAATACTTTGCCCTCCCGTTTGCCTCCGGCGAGGGCGACAAGACCTGCCCGCCCGCAATCGACAGGCTCATATCCCATATCGGTAAGCTGCTTTTTTACAAAGTCTACGGTGTCCTGAATATCAAATCCGGTTCCCGGATGCGAGTGTAAATATCTTCTGTCAGATACAATGGTTTCCCGAAGGCCGTTTGCTTCTTTTAACAATAATTCCGGTGACATCTTTATACGCTCCTTTTGTCGTATGCCTGCTTACAAAAACGTTACAGTTCAGCTATACAAAAACACCAACATTCCGATATTTTCGGAAGCTGGCGGTTGTAAGGTCTATTATTTCGTGCATTACGCTTCGAATGGCAGTCCCCAGACGTTACCCTGACAGCCAACTCAGCCCAGGCACCCTCACAACACCCATGAGGTTCTGCTTAGTGCTGCTTCGTTCCCGACCTGACACGGTTCACAGATTCACGTCGCGTGAGACCCGGACTTTCAACGTTACTTTTCAGGGGCAGCTCTGCAAACTGTCACCCTCTGCGTAATATCACCCCTGCTATAGCGGATTGCAGGTACAAGGTACCGCTAGCACCCCGGCTGCACGAGTCTATATTTTACAATGTTTCAGGGCAAAAGTCAATGCATCCGATGTTTTCTGTTGAAAAACTTTTCAAATGGAGTATAATCAAAGTAATTAAAACCTAATATTTTCATAGGAAGAACAAGGGAAAACATGAAGATTTTACTGACGGCAATCAATGCAAAATACATCCACTCTAATCTCGCAGTATACAGTCTGCGGGCGTTTGCTGTGCAGGAAGAGCAGCAGTATGCCGATGAACTGGAAATTGCCGAATATACGATAAACCAGACGACGGACAGCATTTTGATGGATTTATACCAGAAAAAACCGGATGTCCTGTGCTTTTCCTGTTATTTATGGAATATTGAATATGTACGGACTTTATTACGGGAACTGCCAAAGATATTGCCGGAGACGAAAATCTGGCTGGGCGGACCGGAAGTGTCGTATCATGCTAAGCAGATGTTGGAAGAGCTTCCACAGGTGAGCGGTATTATGTGCGGGGAAGGGGAAGAAACGTTTCTGGAGCTGGTGCGCTTTTATCATGGAGATGTTGAGAGTCTGGAGCAGATTGCGGGAATTGTCTGCCGCACACAAGAAAACGGTGTTTCCGTCATCCGCATGACGGCTCCCAGAGAGGTGATGGACTTAAGCCGTGTGCCGTTCGTCTATCAGGATATGGATGTGTTCAATCATAAAATCATCTATTACGAATCCAGCAGGGGGTGCCCGTTCTCGTGCAGCTATTGCCTGTCCTCCGTGGATAAATGTCTTCGTTTTCGGGATTTGGAGCTGGTGAAGAGGGAACTTGCATTTTTTATTGAGCAGGAAGTACCGCAGGTGAAATTTGTTGACCGCACATTCAATTGCCGTCACAGCCATGCGATGGCAGTCTGGTCTTATCTGAAAGAACATGACCGGGGAGTGACCAATTTTCATTTTGAGGTAGCGGCAGATTTGCTGAACGAAGAAGAAATTGAGCTGATACAATCGATGCGTCCGGGACTGATTCAACTGGAAATCGGAGTACAGTCTACAAATGAACAAACAATCCGGGAAATCCGGCGCACGATGCACTTCGCAAATGTTGCGGCTGCGGTGAAGAGAATCCATACTGCGGGTAATATTCATCAGCATTTGGATTTGATTGCCGGGCTTCCGTTTGAAGATTATGAAAGTTTCCGCCGTTCATTCTGTGACACTTACGCATTGCGCCCGGAGCAGCTGCAGTTGGGATTTTTGAAGGTGCTCAAAGGTTCCTATATGGAAGAAAAAGCGGCAGACTATAAATTGGTGTATCAGGATGCGCCGCCATATGAGGTGCTGTCGACCCGCTGGCTTTCCTATGCGGATATCATTCGTCTGAAAGGCATCGAAGAGATGGTAGAGGTATACTATAACAGCGGACAATTCGCGCATACGATGGAGTTGTTGGAGCATGGATTTGAGGATGCATTTTCGATGTATGAAGCATTGGCAGAATATTATCAGAAACACGGATATTTTGAAATCAGTCATACAAGGGCTGCCCGATATGAAATACTATGGTCATTCATTTGCGAACAATGGAATGCGGGGGGCGCATTAAAACAAAATGTGGCCGCAGAACCGGAACATTTTCGTCAGATGCTGACGTATGATTTATATCTCCGGGAAAATGTTAAAAATCGTCCTGCATTTGCCGGAGCGGAAACAGTGACAAAAGAAGAGGCGGCATCTTTTTATGATATGGAGGCAAAACACCACCGCTACTTAATCGGATATGAACAGTATGACAAACGGCAGCTGAGGAAGATGACCCACCTGGAGAAAATAAACGGGGAATTGTGTCTTTTTGATTATCAGAATCGCAATATTCTTACAAATCAGGCTGCAGTATACAAAATAAACGAATTGTATGTCGGATAAAAGGAGGCGCAGGGAATGGGAAATATCATGGATTATCTGGAGTGGAGAGGAGACCTGACGTTGGAGAGGGAACCTTTCTGTGAAGTTGACAATTTGCTGATGTCTTATTTGGCATATGTCAGAATGGAAGGGATTGCCCCGCAGCCGGGAGAGATGCCCAAATCGCTGAAAGAGATTTCGCAGGAATTTTTTCAGATTCATTCGGAGGAATATTTGAAAAAAGAGAAATCCCTTACCAGACTGGCATGGAAGGTGATGCCGAAAATGGTGGAAAGTGAACGCTTTGCGGATATTCGCATCCGAAATTTCGTCAATTATATCAGTCAGGAAAATGAAGTACAGTTTTGCGCCATGGAGATTTTGCTGGATGACGGCACATCATTTGTGGCATACCGGGGTACCGACGACAGTATTGTCGGCTGGAAGGAGGATTTTGCCATGGTCACCGGAGAAGTCCCGGCGCAGGCCACTGCGGTGGAATATCTCAATTATGTGGGACAAAACTGCGACTGTGAACTGCGTGTGGGAGGACATTCCAAGGGAGGAAATCTGGCTGTCTACGCGGCTGCACAGTGTGAGCCGGAGATACAGAAACGCATCATGACCATTTATAATAATGATGGACCCGGTTTTCGGCAGGAATTTCTTGACAGCCCCGGGTTTTCTATGATTCGGTCAAGAATCGTGCGCATTATTCCGGAATCCTCTATCGTTGGGCTTCTGCTTCTGCATGATACGGAACCGGAGATTATAAAGAGTACGCAGAACGGTGCCATGCAGCATGACGGCATCACCTGGGATGTGTGCGGCAATCATTTTGTGCGGGCAGAGGAAATCAATGCAGGCAGTATATTGTTTGACAAGACACTGAAAAAGTGGATGGATGAGATTGAAGAGTCGAAACGAGGGGCATTTATCGAGGATCTTTTTTCTGTGCTGGAGGCTCCCGGGGTAGAGACATTTACTGAACTGCAGAACGGAGGCTTAAGGACTCTGAAGGAAATACTGTCCAAAATAGAAGATCTGCAGCCGGAGAGTAAAAAAATCATACAGCAGTTGGTAAAATGCATTTTAAGCAGCTCCACGGAGCTTTTGACCGCTCCGCTGATTGCCAGAAGAGATGAGTGGGTACAAGGCTGGGAACGTGAAACAGAGACAGAACATTTTGGCCAGGCAGAATGGAAATGAGCAAGATTCACAAATGCAGAGGACGACAAAGGAAAAAAGTCTATAATTTTATAGTGGATATCTACAATATTATTTGTTAAAATAATACCAGGATTGGAGGAGAATAAAATGAGAATCGGAATCGGGAATGACCATACAGCATTATCGTTAAAATCAGAAATCATTGCATTTTTGCAAGAGAAGGGGCATGAAATAATTGATTATGGAACAACTACAAGTGAAAGCTGTGATTATCCGCTCTACGGTGAGGCTGTAGCGCGTGCGGTGGCAGCAGGCGAGATAGACAGGGGCATCC
>CALZPS010000074.1 GCA_945827765.1 uncultured Lachnospiraceae bacterium
CGTGAACTGGCACGGATGCTCGGCGGTGAAAATGTGACGGCAAGTGTCATGGAGAGCGCCCGCGAAATGAAAGAAAGAATTGGCAGAGAGTGAAACGAAATACCAGTGTGAAAGACTGAAAAAATCAAATACTATAAGCGAACCTTAAAATTACAAAAGAAAGGGCGGAGCTTATAGTATGAATACAAGAGAAAAGAAGTGGAAAAAGCTGGTATGCGGGCTTGCGTTTGTATTAGCAGCCTGCATGAATGCGTCTGTGGGCTGGACAGCGGCAGATATGATTTCCAGGGAGACAGCGGCTGCTGTACAAATGGAAGAAGATACGGTGCTGGTAGGCGGAATGCCGATTGGAATTTACATGGAAACAGACGGTGTTCTCGTGCTTGATACGCAGGAAGTGACGGGTATGGACGGACAAGTGTATGAGCCTGCTCACAATCTGGTAAAAGCCGGTGATTATATCGTCGGTATTAACGACGCGCAGATTACCGATAAAGAAGAACTGATTCAGTCTGTCAGCCATTTAGAGACGAAAGAAGTTGTCTTAAATATAAGAAGAAATACAGACAGGATAGACGTGAAACTGGATGCGGTAGAAAGCGAGCCGGGAAAATATAAACTGGGAATCTGGGTAAAAGATAATATTCAGGGCTTGGGAACTATTACTTTCTTGAATGAAAACAGTGAATTCGGTGCTTTGGGACACGGTATTCATGATACCGATACCGGTGTCCTTTTGAATATTGCCGGCGGAAAGGTGTACAAAACAAGCATCCGGTCCGTCATCAAAGGTCAGAATGGAGTACCCGGCAGCCTGGAAGGCTTGATTGTCTACAACCACTATAACAGACTGGGAAATATTACAAAAAATACAGAGACGGGAATTTACGGTGAATTGGAAGATTTACAGACTTTATTTAAAGAACAGATTGCTGTTCAGGTTGCGGACATGGAAGAAGTAAAAAAAGGTCCCGCAATGATTCGTTGCTATATTCAGAATGAAGTGAAAGAATATGAAGTACAGATTCTGGAAGTAAACGTTTCTGCACATGAATCGAACAAAGGAATTGTTTTGCAGGTGACTGATGAAGAACTTTTGAAGGAAACCGGCGGAATCGTGCAGGGAATGAGCGGTTCTCCTATCTTACAGAACGGGAAACTGGTAGGTGCCGTCACACATGTTTTTGTAAATGACCCGACAAAAGGGTACGGCATTTTCGCGGAAATTATGATAAATGAAACGGCAGATTGACAAAAAAGTTTTACAATATATGACGTAAACGGATAGAAAATCATACGGATTTGACAGGGATTTAAGCAGTTCGACACAGTTTGTCGAATCGTCTCATAATAATATTCTTGATTCAAGAATTGAGGTTGCTATAATAAACGAGTGGCATTCTTAGAGAAAGGAACTCGTAGGGAGGAAACCTTATGGAACCTTTGAACGTGGCCATAGCCGATGATAATGTTCGTCTGCTCAATATGATGGAGAGTATCATCAATACAGACGAAGAATTAAATGTGGTAGGAAAAGCAACTGACGGTGAGGAAATGTGTCAGATCATAAAAGAGACAGAGCCGGATGTTGTACTGCTGGATTTAATTATGCCGAAGATGGATGGTATCACGGTCATGGAAAATGTCGGACGTGACCTGAAAATGAAAAAGCAGCCTTGTTTCATTATTATATCGGCGGTAGGTCAGGAGCGAATTACAGAAGATGCCTTCAATAAGGGTGCAAACTACTATATTTTAAAACCATTTAATAACGATGCGTTGTTAAACAGAATCAAAATGGTAAAAAACATCTGTCAAAACTACAAAGAATCAAAAGAGGAAATCATAGAGCGACCAATTAAACAAGCTGAAAAGAAAGAACAACAACCAGTAGAAAACGAACGTACAGAAGAACCTCTTGTTCAGGAACCAAATCTGGAGAACCGGGTGACGGATATGCTGCATGAGATTGGGATTCCGGCACATATCAAAGGATATCATTATCTGCGGGATGCAATCATGATGTCTGTGGAAGATATGGATGTACTCAATGCCATAACAAAAATCCTATATCCGACGGTCGCAAAAAAATATCAGACGACTTCCAGCCGGGTAGAACGTGCAATCCGTCACGCGATTGAAGTGGCATGGAGCAGGGGAAAACTGGATACACTGGATGAATTATTTGGCTATACAGTCAGCAACGGTAAGGGCAAACCGACCAATTCGGAATTTATAGCCCTGATTGCCGATACGATACAATTAGAATATAAACACCGTGAGAACCACAGATAAAGAACTTTATGCGCAAACCGGAAAGATTTTTTGATTACGGAGAAGAATAAACGCAGATAGTTCTTTTCTTTCTGAAAAAAATGAGTTATAATGGTTGGAGAAATAATTCCATAGAAGGAAGAGAAATGAAAATTCGGAGGGTTTGCTTATGAAAAACATACTGTTTGCATCATCGGAATGTGTTCCATTTATTAAGACAGGAGGACTGGCGGATGTCGTAGGGTCTTTGCCGAAGTATTACAACAAAGATACATATGATGTACGTGTTGTTCTGCCGAAGTATAACTGCATGTATCAGAAGTGGAAAGATATGCTGCAGTATGTGGATTCCTTTTATATGCATCTGGCAGGTCAGGACAGATATGTCGGTATTCTCACATGTGAATATGACGGTATTACATTCTATTTTATCGATAATGAGTATTATTTCAGCGGCGGGGCACCGTATGACGGAGACCCAAGGTGGAATGTTGAGAAATTTGCATTTTTCTCCAAAGCAGTTCTGAGTATACTGCCGGTTATCGGATTCCGTCCTGATTTGATTCACTGTCATGACTGGCAGACCGGACTGATTCCCGTATATCTTGATAATTTCCGTTTTGCGGGTGAGTATTACCGGGGCATTAAGAGTGTTATGACGATACATAACCTGAAGTTCCAGGGGGTATGGGATACAAAGACAGTAAGAGATATTACGGAACTTCCTGAATATTATTTTGTTCCGGATAAGATGGAGGCATACAAGGATGCCAACCTGCTCAAAGGCGGTATTGTTTACGCAGATAAGGTGACGACAGTCAGCAAAACCTATGCGCAGGAAATCAAGACTCCGTTCTACGGCGAGGCTCTGGATGGTTTGATGAATGCCCGCGCTCATGATTTGTGGGGCATCGTGAATGGTCTGGATTATGAGGAGTGGAATCCGATGAAAGACCCGTTGATTGCACATCCTTTCAACGTAGAGAATTTCCGTAAAGTAAAAGTGATGAACAAGACGGCCCTTCAGGAAGAACTTGGATTGGAGAAAAATCCAAAAACGATGATGATTGGTCTTGTTTCCCGTTTGACAGATCAGAAGGGATTTGACCTTGTAGATTACATCATGGATGAGCTGTGTCAGGATGCTGTACAGATTGTGGTACTCGGAACCGGAGAGGGAAAATATGAGAATATGTTCCGTCATTTTGCTTGGAAGTATGCCGGAAAAGTTTCTGCAAATATTTTTTATTCAAATGAGCTGTCGCATAAAATTTATGCATCCTGCGATGCATTTTTGATGCCGTCCTTATTTGAACCATGCGGACTGAGCCAGCTGATGAGCCTGCGTTATGGAACTCTTCCGATTGTCCGGGAGACAGGCGGTCTGAAAGATACGGTAGAACCATATAACGAATTCGAGAAAACCGGAACCGGGTTCAGCTTTACAAATTATAATGCGCATGAGATGCTGAACATAATCCGTTATGCAGAACAAATTTATTATGATAAGAAGAAAGACTGGAATAAGATGGTAGAGAGAGCGATGAATGCAGACTTCTCATGGAAGAATTCCGCGGCCCAGTACGAACTTCTGTATCGAGAATTACTGGGAGCATAAGAGCATGAAGATTATTGACAGACTGAATGAGGACGGAATACATATCTCATTTGAAGTGTTTCCGCCCAAGACCGACGCCGGATTTGACAAGGTCATGGATGCAACAAAACGTATTGCGGCACTGAATCCATCTTATATCAGTGTCACATATGGTGCCGGCGGCGGAACAAGTAAGAATACCGCGTATATTGCAAATTATATTCGGAAAGAGCTGGGCGTGGAAAGTCTTGCACATCTGACATGCGCCTCTTCTACAAAAGAAGAGGTGCGTCAGGTGATTCAAAATCTGAAACAGTCAGGTATTGAAAATATCCTTGCTCTGCGGGGGGATATTCCTCAGGGCATGGCTTTTCCTACTGAAGAACGTTTCCGTTACGCATATGAATTAGTAGAAGAAATCCGTAAGCACGGTGATTTTTGTATTGGAGCTGCATGTTATCCGGAAGGACATGTAGAGAATGAGCATAAAGAAGATGATATCAAATATCTGAAACAGAAGGTGGATGCGGGAGTGGATTTCCTGACAACGCAGATGTTTTTTGATAATGATATCCATTATAATTTCCTTTACCGTATTCGTGAGGCAGGCATTACAGTTCCGGTATTGCCTGGAATTATGCCGATCACCAGTGCTTCACAGATGAAACGAAGTCAGCAACTGTCAGGAACAGTATTTCCACGGCGATTCCTGTCAATTCTTGACCGGTTCGGGGACTACCCGAAGGCAATGGAACAGGCTGGAATTGCATATGCGACAGATCAGATTATTGATCTGCTGGCTAACGGAGTGAGAAATATTCATATTTATTCCATGAACAAACCGGAAGTTGCAGCGGCCATTATGGATAATCTTTCCGAGATTATCAAGTGTTAATAGTCTTTGATATTGGGAGATAAAGAACGATGGAACATCTGATAAAAGAGGCCATTCGATATCTCGGATACGGAAAACATGCGGTAGATGAAAATACGCGTGCCCTGATTTCTGAATCATTTGCAGATTTGCAGCAGACGGCAGAGCGAAAAAGCATCTACCGCATTTTTGATATCAGGCACACAGAAAAAATCTGTATCGGGACAATGGAAGTAGAAAGTAAAAATTTGGCAAAGAATCTGAAAGGATGTGAGAAGGCAGTGATTTTCGGGGCGACGCTGGGAATCGGTGTTGACCGTCTGATTCAGCGCACAAGCATCACAAACATGGCCAAAGCGGTCGTCCTGCAGGCGTGTGCGGCGGCATATCTGGAGGAATACTGCGACATTTGCCAGGAGAAAATTGCAGAAGAACTGCAAAAAGAAGGAAAATATTTAAGACCGAGATTTAGTCCGGGATACGGAGATTTTTCTCTGTCTCATCAGCCGCAGCTGCTGAGAATGATAGAGAGTGCAAAAACAATCGGACTGACCATGACAGACAGTTTTCTGATGACACCGACGAAGTCGGTCACGGCATTGATAGGAGTCAGCACCACACAGGAGCCGTGCCACAGAAAAGGGTGTGAGGTTTGTTCGAAAAAGGATTGTCTATATAGAAGGGATACATTATGATACTAGATGAAATAGGGAAAAAATTGCTGTTTTTTGACGGCGGTATGGGAACACGGCTGCAGGAAAGAGGACTGAATCCCGGAGAACTCCCGGAAACCTGGAATATTAGTCACGCAGATGATGTCACAGAAATTCACAGAGCCTATATAGAGGCCGGCAGTGATATTATTCTTACGAATACATTCGGCGCAAATGCACTGAAGTTTCACGATGATCGGTATCCGCTGAAAACAGTAGTGGAGGCTGCGGTTGATAATGCGCGAAACGCTGCGAGGCAGGCTGAAAAAGAGGTATACGTTGCGCTGGATGTCGGCCCGACAGGCAAACTGTTAAAACCAATGGGTGATCTGGCGTTTGAAGATGCATATCAGGCCTTTCGCGAGGTTATGATTTGTGGGGCTTTGGCAGGAGTTGATTTCATTCATATCGAGACGATGAGTGATACTTATGAAATGAAAGCGGCCGTACTGGCAGCAAAGGAAAATACAGATTTGCCGGTGTTCGTGACGGCGGTATTTGATGAACGGAAAAAATTATTGACCGGAGCAGATGTGACGGCGGTTGTAAGTATGCTGGAAGGTCTGCGGGTCGATGCACTGGGAGTGAACTGTGGACTCGGACCGACTCAGATGCTTCCGATACTTGATGAGATGTTTTCTTGTACATCTCTTCCGGTGATTGTAAAACCGAATGCCGGACTTCCCCAAAATAAAGACGGGAAAACATATTACGATATCTCACCGGAAAAATTTGCTGTCCAGATGGGAGAAATCATTAATAAAGGTGCATTGATTGTAGGAGGCTGTTGTGGAACAACACCGGAGCATATTCGTATGTTGACAGAGCAATATGCGGATTTTGCGGTCAGACCACCGCAGAAAAAGACGCAGACCATTGTTTCCTCTTATGGAAAATCGGTGGTGTTCGGGGCACAGTCAAAGATTATCGGAGAACGAATCAATCCGACCGGAAAGAAAAAATTCAAACAGGCGTTAAAAGAGCATGATATTGATTATATTCTGAAAGAAGGTATCATGCAGGAAGAGAAGGGAGCACATATCCTCGATGTAAATGTAGGACTGCCGGATATAGATGAGACTGCAATGTTGAAAGAAGTAGTCGAGCAGTTACAAAGTATCACCAGCCTTCCGCTGCAGATTGACACGGTTAATATCGAATCGATGGAGGCGGCACTGCGAATTTATAATGGCAAGGCAATGGTGAATTCTGTCAGCGGCAAGCAGGAATCAATGGACGCAGTCTTTCCGCTGATTCAAAAGTATGGCGGAGTTGTAGTTGCTCTTACACTGGATGAGGACGGAATACCGGATACCGCTGACGGACGGATTGCCATCGCCGAAAAAATCATTGCCGAAGCGGCAAAGTACGGGATAGACAAAAAGGATTTGGTGATGGATGCACTGGCAATGACAATCAGTTCTGAGCCGAACGGAGCAATCGTGACATTGGAAACCCTCCGCAGACTGCGCAATGATCTGGGAGTACATACGGTTCTGGGTGTGTCAAATATCTCTTTTGGATTGCCTATGCGTCCGATTATCAATGCCAATTTTTATACTATGGCACTGTACAACGGATTGAGTTCCGGAATTATCAACCCGGCATCCGAGGATATGATGCGTGCTTATGATGCATATCACGCGCTGATGAATCTGGATGACAACTGTGGTAATTATATCGCTAAATATGCTGCGCAGACCGCAGCACCGGCAACCTCAGTTTCGGTTTCAGCCGAGCTTTCAGGAAACCAGATGACGCTTCGCACTGCGA
>CALZPS010000075.1 GCA_945827765.1 uncultured Lachnospiraceae bacterium
CTAGTACGGTCTCGTGGGCTCGGAGATGTGTATAAGAGACAGGATATGCGCTGGTCGCATAGCAAAGTTCGTTACTATTTTCAGAAGAATAAATAAAATAGTATGTACCATTGATTTTGCGGATAGAAGATGCCTCATAAAATGCGTGACCGTAGAAACAGCTATCTTTGGGGGTGTCAAACTGTCCCGGAACGATCCGTTTCGGCTCTCCTACAACCGTCAGCATATCCTGCTCCTTGCTTGTGCGCATCAGCCGCCACCATAGAAAGCGACCATCCCATATACAGTCGAATCGTGCCCTCGTCATTAATCACCGCAGGATCACCCATAAGATACGTTTTGTGTACGCTCCCGTCCGGATTTCTCACAAATCCGAGATACTCATAACACCCCACCGGCGTATCACACACAGCAACATTAAGGCAATTATGACCGGATGTACCTGCAAATCCATAATAAAGGTAATATCTTCCGTCATCCCCCTGCACAACATCCGGCGCATATAGGTCATTTGCTGCTCCTTCTTTATATGCCGGATCTTGTTTAGAACTATAGATTTCCCCTTCGTAACGCCATTCGCCGGGATTGTCAAGTGGAGCAGACCAACCCACATAATTATCTTCTTCACAATATCTTGTTCCGCCTTCTTTGTCATGAGAGCCAAACAGATAGATTCTAACACCAAACACGTGAGGTTCCCCATCCGGTATATACTCGTCTAAAGGTAAAATAGGATTAAAGTACTGTTTCATTTTCTTAATTACTCCTTTCTGTTGTATGTTTTTATTTTACTACAAGGAAGTAAATTTCCGAAAGAAACAGATAATTTCCGATAGTCACTGACCGCACTTTATGCTATAATTGTCATGTAATTGATTATTATATTCAAATTATCTGACAATTAGGAGAAAGGGAGACAAATCTATGAAAAAAAAGTCTGCAATACAGAAGAACGGATAAAGCAATCATAAACGCGTTTATTACACTTTGTAAGCAAAAGAGTTTTGAGCAGCATACTATCAAGGATATTTTAGATGAGGCATTAGTCAGCAGGAATACTTTTTATGCCCACTATAAAGATAAATATGAAATTGCCGAGATGCTGTTTTCGGACTTCATTTCTTCCCTTCAGGAAAATTTGGACATAATTTACAAATCAGACAGCTCTTCAATTTACAGCCTGCAGGGTGAAAAACGAATTGATGTGTTGACACAAAGGCATCGCAAATTCAATGCTGAGAATCGGGATATTATGGATGTACTTTTGAAGATACATACGGATTCTGTGAATCTGGCAGGCGCCATGGAGCAATACTTTTTCCAAAAATACTGTAACGATATGAACCTCCAAAAAGAAGATAAAAACCTGTCTGTCACGGAGGATTGCATTGAGGCCAAAATCTACGCCGCTATTGAGACAGCAATGGTACAGGCCGGATTCTGCGGCGTTCCTCTGACAGACCCGGAAACCTTATCGCGAAATATCATACAGGCGGCTCTCTATGCCGTCGGGGTTAGAAATCACGATACGCAAAAGCAACTGTCTGATACGATTATGGACTGCCGGCAGAATGAGATGGTAAAAAGCAGAATCATATAACATATAACAGATTGCTCTGTCGAAAAGATAAAAACAGTTGAAAACCTTTTGTTTTTATGAGAAGATAGGATTGCTCAAAATACTTTATTTTTCTTTCGGGCATTTGTCGGAAACAGCCCGAAATATCAGAATGGAGATGGATTATGTGGATTGCAGATAACTGGAAAGATTACGAAGTGATAGATTGTTCGCAGGGAGAAAAACTGGAACGCTGGGGAGAATATGTTCTTGTGCGCCCGGATCCACAGGTGATTTGGGATACTCCCAAGTCAGACTACGCTTGGAAACATCCCAACGCACACTACCACCGCAGCAAAAAAGGGGGCGGCGAGTGGGAGTTTTTTGATTTGCCGCAGCAATGGCAGATTCACTACAACAATGGGGAAATGGGAAACGGGCTGACCTTCAACCTGAAACCCTTCAGTTTTAAGCATACCGGACTTTTCCCGGAGCAGGCTGCCAACTGGGACTGGTTTTCCAAACTGATCCGCGAGGCTGACCGTCCGGTAAAAGTATTGAATCTGTTTGCTTACACCGGCGGCGCAACATTGGCGGCTGCCGCTGCGGGAGCGCAGGTCACCCATGTGGATGCATCCAAGGGCATGGTCGCATGGGCGAAGGAAAATGCCGTCTCATCCGGTTTAAAAGATGCACCAATTCGCTGGCTTGTCGATGACTGTGTGAAGTTTGTCGAACGGGAAATCCGCCGCGGAAACAAATATGATGCCATTATCATGGATCCTCCCTCCTATGGGCGCGGACCAAAAGGGGAAATATGGAAAATCGAGGATATGATTCATCCTCTGGTGAAACTATGTACACAGATATTGTCCAAAGACGCTTTATTTTTCTTAATTAATTCATACACGACAGGACTGGCTCCGGCTGTCCTCACTTATATGATAGCCACAGAACTAAAAGACTACAACGGTCATGTAGAATCTCAGGAGATCGGACTTCCGGTCAAAAATTCCGGGTTGATACTGCCTTGTGGTGCCTCTGGGCGCTGGCAGAGAGAACCTTAACAAAGAAACGGAGAGGCGAGAGCCTCTCCTATTATTTTATCGTTATGCTAGTTTCCTTCCCTCTCCTCATCTTTCCAGTAATGTTTCCGCTGAAATTCATCCAGTCCGTCCACAAACCGCTGTTTGCATTTTAAAAATTCTTCTAGATACATCAAAACATGGTACAACATTGCCCGGCTTTCAAACTCTTCTCTGCTTTTCGGCAAATCTTGTTCTTTCATACTATCAAATATGTTCTGAAGTTCCCGCATCTGTTTCTCCGGACGGTTCACCTCCACAATATACTGCTGAAGATAAGCGATATAGTCGGCAACCACTTCTACCTGTTTCGGCATCGAGCGCATTCGCCGCAATTCATAGTGAAGACCGTGAAGAATCGAACATTGCATCTTGCGCATCTCAAAGTAATCTATATAATACTGCGGATGAGAATGAAACGTATTTTCCTGATATTCATAGGCTTCCTCGGAAAACTCCAAAAGCTTTGACTCCAGCGCGCAGATATCTGCCCATACACTCTGCTGTGTCTCCTGATTGCGCAGATACATCGCCAGTCCTCCAAGAACCGACTGCATCTGTTGTTCGGCATAGCGCATGTTGGCAATGATTTCCTTCCTGTGTCCACGGTTATTGTTAAACAGATTCAATATAATCGCCATCGTGATGCCTATCAATACCATTGCAAGTTCATCGGCAATAAAGCGCCAGTCAAATTCCAGTGTACTTAAAAAATGGGTGCCGATAACCGCATTTACCGAAATCGTTGCTTTCCACCCAAACAGATAGCTTAACACAACCAAACAGAAAATAAAGATACCATATGCAATCCATTCACTGGAACAATGGGTGAATGTAAGCCACGCGATCACCACAGTCATCACAAACGTAATCAACCGAAACACAGACAAACGCATCGTCTCCCATTTTGTCGTCAGCAGTGTCAGCAGTGTGATGGTGCCTGCGGAGGTTGCGAACTTCAGATGTAAAAGGGTAGCAATATAAATAGCTAACGAACTACCGATACATATTTTTAATGCCAGCATCAATGTTTTACTTGCTTTTCGGTCTAATTTCATAACGCCTCCCCGGCTATTGCCGCTATGTTCTATACCTTACCGTATTTTCAGTGATTTCAGATATTCCTTCTGCTCCTTCGTAATCCGGTAACTCTCCACCGCTTTCTGAATTGCTTTGTTATGCGTCCACATTTCCAGTCTCCGCTCTTCGATAAACGGAAGAACCGCGTCATATTGCTTTGCCAGCGCGGTCGCAAAATACCACGCAATCATCATATTCACGTAATATTCCTCTGAACTCACACCCGCCACTATTTCCGGATAAGCCATATCAAACTCGTCATCCAGATAAAATTTCATCAGCATCCCAATACCAAAACGAATCGTATATGTCCAATCTGACGCAATCCATCTTTTAATCGAATCCAAAAGCTCCGCCAAATGATTTTTAAAACACTTCGGGGACATCATATCACAGGTTGCCCAGTTATCCACATAGGGAAGAAATGCATTGACCGAGGCAATACACTCGTCATAATCTTTGATGCCCTCAACCAAAAATGCGTGCAGATTATTTTCCTCATAATATTCATGTGGCAATGTCTGTAAAAATGGTTCTGCCTCCGGTGTTTTGGCAAGTTCCTTCGCCAGCTTGCGCAGTGCAGGAGTACGTACACCGATTATCTTAGATGAATCCACCGTCGGCATCAACTTACTGTGAAACGCCCGGTATTCTAAATCTTGCAAGTCAAACAGCCTTTGCTGAATGTAATCTCTTTCATTTGACATGTTCTTGCTCGTCCTCCCACCGCTCACTTCGACATAATACTTCCCCGATTTTCAAATCCTCCGGTGTCGTGATTTTCACATTTTCGTAAGACCCTTCCACCAATTTCACGGGAAATCCCAACATACTCTCCACAACCATCGCATCATCCGTAACTGTCCGGTCTTCAGCCTGCATCAGCTTTGCATATGCCTCTCTTACCAGAGCTGTCTCAAACACCTGCGGTGTCTGCACCATCCACAGGCGGCTGCGTGGCGGTGTATCTGCCACAAATCCGTTTTCATCCGCAAGCTTAATCGTATCCTTCACCGGCATTCCCACAACACAGGCACGGCAATTGATTACTTCCGCATATGTTCTTTTCAATATCGTCTCATCTACAAACGGGCGTGCCCCATCATGAATAAAGACATAGCCTTTTTCCCGTGTCTCTTTGAGCGCATTCCATACAGAATGGTAGCGCTCTGCTCCACCGGTCACAATCTTGCTTACTTTTGTAAATCCGTATTTCTCTACAAATTGTTCCCGGCAATAATCAATTTCTCCATCTCCCACGACAAGCACTATCTCATCTATAATATCCGAGCGTTGAAATACATTCAGACTATAATAAAGAATCGGTTTCCCTGCAAGCATCAAATACTGCTTGCGCACCTCCGTTTTCATTCGTTTTCCTTTTCCTGCTGCCAGAACGATTGCCGTACAATATGATTTTTCCATCTAATTCCTCTTTCAACATTCCTCAAACATCACTCTTTTACAAACTGCTTTTACCGTTCTCCCAATTTTAGGTTCGGCACCGCATTCAAATTCCATCCATGCCTTGTCCCTGCCAGATATTCATAATATCCCGCTGCTCCAATCATTGCCGCATTGTCGGTACAAAAAATCGGAGACGGATAATACAGTTTGATGCCACGTGTCTCACAAGCCTGCCTCATACCCTCCCGCAGCGCACTGTTGGAGGCCACACCTCCTGCAAGGGCAAATTTATCGGTTCCAAATTCTTCCACCTCTCTCATGGATTTTTCCACCAGCACATCCACCACAGCTTTCTGAAATGATGCCGCAATATCCGCCGGATTGAAGGACTCGCCTTTCATCTGACAGCCATTGATATAATTGAGGACTGCTGATTTTAATCCGCTGAAACTAAAATCGTACGGAGCCTCCTCAATATGTGCTTTCGGAAATACGATTGCCTCGGGGTTGCCTTCCTTTGCCAACCGGTCAATCTTAGGACCACCCGGATAACCCAGTCCGATAGCCCGCGCCACTTTATCATATGCCTCCCCCGCCGCATCATCACGGGTACGGCCAAGAATCTCGTAAGTGCCGTAATCCCTCACACACACCAAATGAGTATGTCCGCCGGACACCACCAGACACAGAAACGGCGGTTTCAAGTCAGGATGCTCGATATAATTTGCGGAAATATGCCCCTCGATGTGATGCACTCCGACAAGAGGCAAACCTTTGGCATAGGCAATTGCCTTGGCCTCCGCCACGCCCACCAACAGGGCGCCTACCAGCCCCGGTCCGTAGGTAACCGCTATCGCGTCCATATTATCGAGCGTCATATCAGCCTCCTTAAGTGCCTCTTCAATCACCTGATTGATTTTCTCGATATGTTTGCGCGATGCAATCTCCGGCACCACACCTCCGTACAGCTTGTGCAGTTCGATCTGAGAAGAAATAATATTGGAATACACTTCTCTTCCGTTATGCACAACGGCTGCCGCCGTCTCGTCGCAGGAACTTTCGATTGCCAGTATGTTAATATTTTCTATCTCTTTCATTTCTCATCTATTCTCCTACCAATGTAAAATCAGTATCCGCTTTCACAGCTCTTGCATTGCCTTAGCACGGCAACATCCATCTTCTATTCAAAACTCAATTCTGCAGTCATTCCGTCTTTTCCTGCTTTTGCCGCCGGGAAAATACGACGCACCTCGTCCATATACTCTTCCGGTCTGGTCAGCGACGGACTATAATGTGTCAGCCACATTTCCCGTACCTGAGCCTCTTTTGCAAGTGACGCCGCCTCGTAAAAGGTCATATGTTTATATTCGACCGCCTTCGCCTGACGTTCCTTTTCCCCATACATTCCTTCACAGATAAACAAATCAGAATCTTTGGCGTTTTCCCGGATGGACTGTGTAGGACGTGTATCCGTCGTGTACGTCAGTTTGATGCCTTTTCGCGGAGGACCAAGAACCATTTCCGGCGTGAAGATTCGCCCTTCCTCATCCACAGTCTCTCCCTTCTGTAAATGTTTCCACCATTTCTGCGGGATTTCCTGTTCCAATGCTCTTTGCGGGTCGAATTTTCCCGCACGGTCTATCTCCAGCGTATAGCCATAACAAAGTACATTATGATTTACACGGAACGCTTTCAATCGGTATCCGTTCATTTCAAATACCTGCGACGCACCTTCAATTTCAACATAATGAATGGGGAACGGTAGTTCCGGTGCAATCACGCGCAGCGAATTCACGACCCGCTCCAGTCCTTTTGGTCCAATCATCGTCAATGGTTCTTTTCGCTCTGCATTCCCCATCGTAAGAAGCAGCCCCGGCAGCCCACTGATATGGTCGCCATGATAATGGGTAAAACAGATGACATCAATCGGTTTCGGGCTCCACCCTGTCTCTTATACACATCTCCGAGCCCACGAGACCGTACTAGATC
>CALZPS010000076.1 GCA_945827765.1 uncultured Lachnospiraceae bacterium
AGATCTAGTACGGTCTCGTGGGCTCGGAGATGTGTATAAGAGACAGGTATCTCCTGGACTATACCGTAGAATGGAATGTTCCGGATGATCAGAATCTTATTCTGGAATACGGACACCCCTATAAAAAAGAACCTGTCATCGCAGAAGCAAAGGGGCATATCTTCCATCGAAAGGGGAAAAAACTGACAGTGAAGGAGACAGGAAAGGCAGATGTGACCAAACTTGGACGCTATGAACTGACCTATAAAACTATCTTCCGCGGCAAAACCTATTCCTTAAAACGAGTAGTAGAAGTGGTAGATACCACAGCGCCGGAGCTCACTCTTGCAGGGGATACAACCATGCAGCTGGAGGCCGGTCTGCCCTATCTGGAGCCCGGATTTTCGGCAACGGATCTCTATGACGGAGATACGACAAAGAACGTTACGGTAGAAGGTACCCCGGAAATTGTTCTTCCGGGCGATTATACCCTTATTTACCGGGTGAAGGACAGCTCCGGCAACGAAACGCATATGGAACGGACACTGCATGTAGTAGACAGTACTCCGCCCGCTTTGCAGCTGAGGGGAAATGATACCATGTATCTCCGTCTTGGCAGTTCGTTCAGTGAGCCGGGATACAGTGCATGGGATGCCTGCGAGGGAGATTGTACAGCTGGTGTATCCATATCGGGCAGTGTAGATACCAATACACCGGGAACCTATACTCTTACATACTCCGTCAATGACCAGTCAGGAAACAACAACAGCTGTGTGCGTACGGTTCATGTCTATGCGCCGCAGCAGAATCAAAGTGTAAACCCGGGGGATAAAGTCATTTATCTTACCTTCGATGATGGACCCGGACCATACACAGAACGTCTTCTGGATATACTGGACCGGTATGGCGTGAAAGCCACCTTTTTCGTTACAAACGCACAGCCGAATTACAGATATGTAATCGCACAGGAAGCTGCCAGAGGACATACGGTGGCACCGCACACCTACTCACATGACTATTCTTATGTCTATCAGAATACAGAATCCTATTTTGCGGATTTACAGGCGATGAACGATATTATCATCGAGCAGACCGGACAGGTTCCGTGGCTGCTGCGATTTCCGGGCGGTTCTTCGAACACCGTCAGCGCCAACTACTGTCATGGAATCATGAGCCAGTTGGCAATGGAAGTGGAAATGCGCGGCTATCAGTACTGCGACTGGAATGTTTCGAGCGGAGATGCAGGCGGAACGACCAGTAGCTCCCAGGTAGTGACAAATGTAATCAGCGGCGTACAGTCCAAAAATGTCTCCATCGTACTGCAGCATGACATAAAAGGTTTCAGCGTCGATGCGGTAGAGGAAATCATCCAATGGGGACTGGCAAATGGCTACACCTTTTTACCGATGACATATACCACCCCGATGACACATCATGGAATTAATAATTAACCCAGAATCAAATAAACCAGAATCAACGGAGCCAGAATTCATGTTAACTCGCTCTTGCATCCTGCTTCCAGATATGCTATATTAAAGACACAAAAGGGAAACCGGAAGCGGCTTACCCCGAATAATTAAGCTAATGTTTTTTGACATCAGCCGTCACTATTGGCAGTAGTGGCGGCTATTTTCGTGTCCCCTTGAAAATCTGATAACACAGACCTACAAGAGCAACCATGAGTATACAAAGCTGAATCAAATCAGAATATGTAATCATGTTATCGCCCTCCTTTCTTTCGTCCGGAGGGTGTTCCCTCCGTAAAGAAGAGTAAACCGCCTCGCTCTGGTTTCCCATGCCAGGATTTTATCATATTCCATTCAAAGATTCAACGCTGCTGCTGCCATAATATTTTTATACAGCTTGCTTTTCCCTCCCACCTGTGTTATACTCCTAATCGTTGCAAAGCCTGCAAACTCAGGACTTTCAGCAAAATACTAACGTGAGTTCGAGACCTTCCTCACGTAAAACAAAACTAAAGGAGAACAAAAAAATGAAAGAAAACAAAACCATCAACGTGCAGTTTATCGCACTCGCTGCGATGATCGCTGCCATCTACGTGGTGCTGACGCTTGTGTTCGCGCCATTTTCCTACGGAGAGATACAGGTTCGCCTGTCAGAGGCTCTCACTATCCTGCCGGTCTTCACTCCGGCTGCAGTTCCTGGACTATTTGTCGGATGCTTATTGAGCAACATCCTCGGCGGATGTATCGTACCGGATATTGTGTTCGGCAGTATCGCCACACTGATTGGCGCCATCGGCACCTATCTGCTGCGCAAGCAGAACAAATTTCTGGCTCCGCTGCCGCCGATCATTGCCAATGCACTGATTGTTCCGTTTGTACTCAAATACGGCTATCAGGTGCCATTGCCGATACCATTTTTAATGCTGACCGTGGGAATCGGGGAAATCATTTCCTGTGGTGTCCTCGGCATGGTGATTCGTCTGGCACTGGAGAAATACAAAAATGTAATTTTTTAAACTGCATAAACCGAGGAGGCGGACATTCACCGCCGCCCTTTCACACCAGTCAAAAACGCCCGGAGATTATTCGTCCGGGCGTTTCCTGTTTTGATTTTCTATTCTAAAATTTCATGAGCTGACTGACAAATGAGCCTGACGTCGATTTCTTCGTGCCTTGCACTCCCAAAATCGACGAAATTTCATATTATCTAAGATAAAATCATTTCACAAATCCGATAAATGTATTTCCGCTCGCTGCCACCATCCGCTCCATCTCACTCTGGCTCAACGTATGCTCCCTGCCATCGTCCGGGTCAACATACGTCACGGTATCCATACTGTATCCCGTCACAAGTACCGCATGCTGCCCTTCCAGCACGGCGATTACCGGCATTCCCTGATTCACTACATATAATATCTGTGTCAGAGTACAGCCGCTCAGGTCCATCTGCTGCGCCCCATACTGTTCCATAAAACTAAGGCAGCTTTCCATGGAAGACTGTCCCTCTTCTTTCGGACAACTTTCCACATCCGTATAGTACGCCAAATCGCGATATCCCTTTTCCCACACATAGGACTGTTTTGAGGTGGTCACGATGCCGGACCATTCATCCGCCAGCCTCACCGCATCCCCGGCGTTTTCACATACTTCCGCCGGCCGCCCGGCTGCATACACATAATACAACTCTGTCGCATCATTATTTTCAAAGGAAATCTCCTCTGCTTTTCCGGAATAAACGAAAGCTGCCCTGACCACCCGGGTTTCGGTTTTCTGGATTCCATCCGTAAATATAAACCGTTTCTGACTCTCTTTTAAATCTGTGGTATATGTCTCCAGATTAATATTGGTACTCTTGCGTTCCTCGTTATTGGAAATATAATCCGGATTCGCCGTATTATAAATGCCATTCTGCTGTTCCACCCGGTTCACGGTAATCAAATTATTCTCCACCACAATGTCCGAAATATACAGTCCTACCGGCTTATAGTCCTTAACGACCGTATTAGACTGACTGCGGATTTCCAGCCGATGCATCGGAATCGTCTCCTCGCCGCTCGGCAGATATCCGGTATTCTTGCTCTCCAAATATCCACAGACGAAATCCGAGAACACAAAACCGAGCGGTTTGATGGTTTCTCCCTTTGGTGCATTTACATCATAAGCCTTTTCCGTCTCAAAGTTCATCACAGTTACAGTCTTTGCAGTATCGATTTGTCCGTCTGTCTGCCATGCCAGTAAATGTCCGTCCTCCGACGCCACATATTGTCCATCCTGCAGTCCTTCCGCCAGCATTTCTTTCTCCCCGCGTTTCATATCGACCTGATACAAGACGCCTCCGGTCAGCACATACAGAGTCGCACGTTCCTCGCTGTAATACACCATCTTCCCCAGCTCATACTCTGTGATCGCAAATGCTTTTGTACTGGGCAGAAATACTTTTTCTTCGACTGTCTCTTTCCCTGCATCATAATATAATATATCCACGCCTACTTCGCCTTCATGAGTTCCGCTGTTCATGTATCCATATACCGCAAATGTGACACTCCCGTTCTCTTCCAGCCGAATCATGCGCACATCATGTTCATCATTCAACAGACGAACATCAGACTGATTTTCTGTGGTATCCGCAAAACCAAAGATACGCACAAATCTATTTTTTTCACTATTATAGCTCCACAACTCACGTTCCTGCACAAAACATACAATAGTTCCATCCGAATTGGTTTCATATACCACATCATTCGGTATCGTTCCCAGCCGCAGACTGGTTTCTCCCAATACCGTGCTGCCGCCTGCAAACACCTGGTTCATCGTACGCTCGTAATCAAGCAGATACATTTCCCCTTCACTCAGCCGCACCCGGAAAAATTCTCTGACATTATATAATTCCTGTTCTCCGTTGTCTCCCAGACAAATCACCTGATATGTGGCAAGTATCGACGTATAAACCGTATTGCTTTCCTGAATACTCCATTCCGGCTCTGTAACAATCTGTGGTTTGAGCTTTCCCCAGCAAATATGGTACACATTAGAATGGATATTAACTGTCTGCAATGTCGTATTGTCACTTTCCTCACCCGGCTCCAGATATTGCTCCAACGTTTCGCTATCCGCCCCGACAAGTGCCATTTCGTGCAGATTTTTTGCAAACTCAATACAAGTGCCGACAGACAAATCCTTTAAAGGCTCCAACCTTGTATAATAATATACCTCCTTTTCGTCCATCTGCAGAGTAACCTTGAGCACCGCCTCGCGAACCCCGCGCTCCAAAGCCTCCCTGACGCTCAATGTGACCGTCGTCTTGCTCAGGGAACCGACTGCCTTCTGCGCATACTGTTCACTGCCGTCCAAAGAACAAATCTCATATTTGAGAGCATTTATCGACTGCCCATCCGTCTCGATTTCCATCACAAGCTGTCCATCCGCAGCTACCGGAGTAATCGTATCCCTCATGGATGCAATATCCATCTCAGTCACGTATCCTGCCAACGTATTGACTTTATGCTCTTCCACCAAAAATGACACCCGCGGAAGCGTCGGTCCGCTTGGTTGTTCTTCCTGCTTGTTCTCCTGCCGTAAAAAAAATACCGCTGCGAATACAACCGCCACAGCCAGCAAAAACAATCCCACACAGAGCAGCAAAAGCCACAGTCTGTTCTTTCTTTTTTTCTTTTTTATCGTTTCATTATTATTCTTTAAAACTCTGCCCATGAATACTTCCCCTTACAACAATTTACCAAGTGTCGGATGCACGCCAAAACATTCTTCACATGAGCGAATATCCTCCTGACATTTGCGCACACGCACCGTGTTCATCTTTTTACTCTTCACAGCCCTGAGTAAAATATTCTTCGGAGTATGTTCCATATCAATAAACTCCAGAACCTGTGTTTCGTACCCCTTACTTTCCAGATATTTCGCCCGCAGTCCGTCTGTCAGCAGCGCGGCAAAACGTTCCTTCAAAAGCCCGTAATCCAAAACCGGTGAAAGCATCTCATTTTGTATCTGACGATTCAGTTCATGCTGACAGCAAGGCACCGACAAAATGACTTTCGCGTTCCAGCCAACCTCCTTCGCCAGCGCGTAATCCGTCGCCGTATCGCAGGCATGGAGTGTCACCACCATATCCACCTCACTGACTCCCTCATAATCCGCGATACCCCCATGCAAAAAAGTCAGCTTTTCATATCCGTACTTTTGTGCCAGTGCACTACAATGTGCAATCACATCTTTTTTCAAATCCAGCCCGATTACCCTGATATCATACCCTTTCAACTCATGCAGATAATAATACATGGCAAATGTTAAATAAGATTTCCCACATCCGAAATCAAGGATCGTAAGCTCACGGTCTTTCGCAAGCTGCGGCAGAATATCCTCAATAAATTCCAGAAAACGGTTCATCTGCCGGAACTTGTCAGACTTTGCACTGACAATGCGCCCCTCATGGGTCATCACACCCAGATCTATCAGAAATGGAACCGCTGTTCCTTCCTGCAAAATGTAGTTTTTCGCCTTGTTATGTGCGTAGTTTTTCGCCTGCTGTGCCACCTTATCCCGTTTCTTTTTGCGAACATTCACTTTACCCTTCTTGCTGATAAGCACGCTGTATTCCTCCTGTAACGTGACCATCTGCAGCTGTTTAAACTGCTGTGCCAGCACACACATTTCCTGCGCCGCCGCATCCGCCTCCAGATTTTTGTGAAAAACCTGCGTCTTTGTAAATGATTCGAACTGAAAGTAAAGACTGCCCTTCAACTCCACCGGGCGCACTTTGACCTTCTGTATTTCCCCGCCGCGCGGATTGCTCCACACTGCCTGTACCAAATCTATATGAAATATCTCTTCAAATAATGCCTTTAACTCTTCCATAATCTTCCTTTTTCTGTTCGTCGGAAATATTTTTCTTTCTTATTACTACCCGCAGACTCCTCCGAATAGTAACCTTATTTTAAAACAAAACCATGGCACTGTAAAGGAGAAAATCCACTCCAGTGCCATGGTGTAAGTACAAGCATAAGCTTACAGATTATCGCCGCTCATTCCACCTTACTCTTCTCATCAAAAGTAATGATTACCTTAAACAGGTCTCCATCCAGATACAGCTCAAATGTGCCGCCCTGCAGTTGTGTCAGGCTCTTGGCTATCGACAGTCCCAGCCCGCTGCCCTCACTGCTTCTGGCAACATCCCCGCGGATGAAACGCTCGGTAAGTTCCTCTGCTTTGATATTCAACGGCTGCTCCGACACATTTTTGAGAGAAAATACCGCCTTCCCATTCACCGTATGCAGGTCCGCATAGATTCTCGTTCCCGGCATCGCATACTTGGCCGCATTGTTGAAAATATTTTCCAGCACACGCCACATCCTGCGTCCGTCTACCCGAATGATTACCGGCTCTTCCGGGAAACTGGCGATTACCCGCAGATTACGTTTCTCCATCTTTTCCGAGGTTTCCCCTATCGTCTGGTTGAGCATTTCCACCAGATTTACATTCATATACTCTAAAGAAATGTTTCCGC
>CALZPS010000077.1 GCA_945827765.1 uncultured Lachnospiraceae bacterium
CTACACAAGGAGTATCGTCGGCAGCGTCAGATGTGTATAAGAGACAGGCGCTCTTGAGCTTTTCTTTCATGCGGTCGAGGAACTTTTTCTTCTTCGGTACTTCAAGTGGTCCGCGAAGACCCTTGACGCTGGTTATGTAAATGCCGCTGACGACTGCTTTAACTTCCTTCTTAATCGGGATAATGTCATAAATCTGTGTATCGCACATCAATGTCATGATACGCGGACCTACCTTTGCCTTCACGACCGGTACTTTCGACCACCGCAGATACTTGGGTGTATTCTCCAGCACTACTGCGGGAAAACCGGCATCCTTTATTTTTAGCTTTTTCTTGTCGATAATCAGCATGTTGACTGTCTGGGCAACTGCGTCTAATTGCTCTTTTTGCTCTGCCTGTTTTTTCTCGGTACGTTTACCGAGGAAATACAGAACGACCATTGCGATGACTAAGATTGCCAATATAATCAGCAATACCATCCATAATTTCATGTCGAACCCTCCTAAAAATCCTTTTTCCGTTCTGTCGGAATCATTGTGTAATACTGAGACTTCCGATAGAGTATAGTTTATCATTCTTTTGGGGGAAGTGCAACAAAAAAACGTTTTTAAAGAAAAACCTCCAAACGCTTTTTTTTATCCGTAAAATGTGGTATAAAAGAAGAGATATTGAAAATAATCAAGGAACAAGACAAAGTATGGAAACAAAGGGATGATTTATCCTTTGAGCAAAACGAAAGGAACGATAGGAAAATGAAAAGAAGATGGTTGGCAGGTATATTGTGTGCGGTGTTGGCAGTATCACTGACAGGATGCGGCGGGACCCTTTCCAACAAGTACATTTCAATTGAAAAATATCAAGGTTTGGAGATAGAGCCGGTGGAGGCAGAGGAAATCACCGACGAGATGGTTGAGACGAGAATCAGCAGTATGCTCAGCAGTACACAGACCCGGGTGGAGATTACAGACCGGGCAGCACAGGATGGAGACACCGTGAATATTGATTATTCGGGCAGTTTTGACGGCGAAGTATTTGAGGGAGGCACGGATACCGGGTCAGATCTGGTGCTCGGAGCAGGAAAATTTATCGGTGCGACAAAAGAGTATGCAGGTTTTGAGGAACAGATTGTCGGACACCGGACGGGAGAGGAATTTGATATTACGGTGCAATTTCCGGCGACATATAAGAGTAAACCGGAATACGCCTCCAAAGTGGCAGTGTTTCACGTTAAACTGAATGGTATTTATGAGCTGATTACGCCGGAACTGACCGACGAGTGGGTGCAGGAAAATATCGATGGTGCGCAGAATGTGGAAGAATACAGAGAGCAGGTGCGCACCGCACTGGAGGAAAATAGTGAGTACGAGGCACATCAGAATACGGTCAATGCAGTTTTTAATGCACTTTTGAATGAAATCAAAGTAAAATCTTATCCAGAGGGACAGGTGGAAGAGCAAAAGGAAACCCTGACAAGTCAGTATCAGTATTATGCACAGATGTATGGGGTGGATTTAGCCACGTTTTTGTCCAATTACATGGGGATGACGGAAGAGGCATTTGATGCGCAGGCACAGACGGCAGCTGAAAATTATGTTAAGATTCAGCTCGCATGTGAACTGATCGGGGAAAAACACAACCTGGAGAGCAGTGGTGAACAATACGACAAAGATGTGGAAGAACTGGCAAGGTCGTTGGGCTATGACGATGTGGAGTTGTTCAAACAAAGTTTTGATGAAGAGATGATCAAGACTACTATCCTGCAGGAGAAGGTGGCGGCTTATTTGCTGGAAAAGAGGAGGACAAAATCATGAAACTGGAAAACGAATATCTGTTATTGGAGATTGCAGAATCGGGCGCGGAAGTGACCCGCATTTATGACAAGGGAATGGATACGGAGATTTTGTGGAATGCAGATCCGACGTATTGGAAACGCCATTCTCCGATACTTTTTCCGAATGTTGGGAGAACATGGAACAATACCGTAAAGATTGACGGAGTACAGTATCCGACATGCCAGCATGGATTTGCCAGAGACTCGGAGTTTGTCTGCACTGAAACGACAGATACACGCGCGTCGTTTGTGCTCAGGGCGACGGAAGAAACGAAAAAGGTATACCCATATGAGTTTGAACTGACAGTAATCTATGTGCTCAGAGGAAAAGAAGTGGATGTAGAGTGGCAGGTGAAAAATCCCGGAGGGCAGACAAGCGGGAATGAAGGAAGAATGTATTTTACCATCGGCGGACATCCCGCGTTCCGTTTTGCAAAGGCAGGAGAGACCAAGGCAGACTATATGCTGAAATTCCCCGGAATGGAAGAGCTTACATATATACTGCTCGATCCGGCAAGCGGAACCGGAGTTCCCGAGACGACATACAAGCTGAAACTTGAGGATGAGATGTGTCCGGTGACGGAAGAAATGTTTGAGAAGGATGCGCTTGTGTTTGACCATCACCAAATTGAAGAAGTCTGGCTTTGCCGCAAGGACGGAAGTCCGTATGTGGGAATGCGGTGTCCGGGATTCGAAAATTATGGTATTTGGTCGGTGAAAGGGGCACCGTTTGTATGTCTGGAGCCGTGGGCGGGACGTTGTGATAACAGAGGCTTTGATGAGGATATTTCTCATAAACCGGGTATCAACAGTGTGACAGCAGGGGAAACATTTTCCCGCAAATATACGATTGTCGTGGCGTGAGGGTCATGGTATGGCAAAGAAAAATGCGAGAAACACCAGAGGAAAGATAGTGAGCGCAGCCTGGGAATTGTTTTATGAGCAAGGCTACGAAGACACCACGGTGGAGGAAATTATAGAGCTTTCCCACACCTCGAAAGGTTCCTTCTATCATTATTTTGACGGGAAGGATGCTCTGCTTAGTACATTAAGCACTTTGTTCGATGAAAAATATGAGGCACTGATGGAGGCGATTGACCCACAGATGTCTGCGATGGATAAATTACTTTTCTTGAATGAAGAACTGTTCGGAATGATTGAGAACAGTATTTCCATGGAACTGTTGGCGAGGCTGTTGTCAACCCAGCTCGTGACGAACGGCGAAAAACATTTGCTCAACCACAATCGTACTTATTACAAGCTGCTGCGCAAAATCATTGCACAGGGACAAAAAGAAGGACAGCTTTCCACAAAGTCCAGTGTAAGCGAAATGATGAAACTGTATGCGCTGTGCGAGAGAGCACTGCTCTATGACTGGTGTCTGTGCGGGGGCGAATATTCCCTGCGGGAATACAGCAGGCGGGTGATGCCGGGATTCTTACATAGCTTTCGCGTAGGGGAATGAAAAAATAATATTTTTTGTCTTAAAATAGTTATGAATTATCGTCTAGTAAAAAGTGCCTTATTTAAAGGCACTTTTTATATTTTTGACAATTATCGTACGGTATATGTTCTATAACTTGTTCTGTATTGTAGTCTATATTTTGGTATGCTATAATGCCTGAAAAAGCAGTTTTACAGGGAGGAATGTATTATGATAACAGGACAGGTCGGCATCATCATAGCAATTGTAGCGTATCTGTTTGTGATGATTTACATTGGCTATTATTTCAACAAGAAGGGCAGCGGCAACTCAGCCAGCGAATTTTATCTGGGCGGCAGAAAACTAGGACCACTGGTGGCTGCGATGAGTGCGGAAGCCTCCGATATGAGCAGCTGGCTTTTGATGGGGCTGCCGGGAGTGGCGTATTTGAGTGGTATTGCAGATGCAGGCTGGACGGCAATCGGTCTGGGAATCGGAACGTATTTTAACTGGCTGATTGTGGCAAAGCGTCTGCGCAGATATTCTGTTAAGTGCAATGCGATCACGATTCCGGAATTCTTTTCCAAACGGTATCGTGACGAAAAAAACATCTTGATGTGTATCGCGGCAATCATTATTCTCATTTTCTTTATCCCGTATACGGCGTCGGGATTTAAGGCAATCGGTACGTTGTTCAACAGTCTGTTTGGCGTGGATTATCAAGTGGCTATGATCATCGGCGCAGTTGTCATTGTGGGATATACTGTTTTGGGCGGTTTCATGGCAGTGTCTACAACAGACCTGATACAGAGCATCGTGATGACGTTTGCGTTGGTGATTATCGTATTTTTCGGCGCACATATGGCAGGCGGCTGGGGTGCTGTGGCAGACAACGCAAAGGCACTTAGCGGTTATCTGTCTATGACAGCCATGCATGATATGGCAAACGGAACTTCCGCCCCATATGGATTTATTACCATTCTTTCCACGTTGGCATGGGGACTGGGATATTTCGGAATGCCGCATATCCTGCTTAGGTTTATGGCGATGGAAGATGAAAATAAAATTAAGATTTCACGCCGGATTGCAACAGTTTGGGTGTTGATTTCTATGTTTGTGGCAATTTTAATCGGAATTATCGGTTATGGAGCATCTGTGGCAGGAGTTATCCCGATGTTTTCCAAAAGTTCTGAGTCCGAGACGGTTATCATTCAGTTTGCAAATCTGTTGTCACAAAACGGTTTTTTGGCAGCATTGGTAGCGGGTGTAGTTCTGGCAGGTATTCTGGCATGTACAATGTCCACGGCGGATTCACAGCTTTTGACCGCGGCATCCGGTGTCTCACAAAATCTGCTGCAGGATGTATTTAAGATAAAAATGGATACGAAGAAATCCATGCGGGCGGCTCGTCTGACCGTGCTGGCAATTGCACTGTTGGCAATTGTACTGGCATGGAATCCTGACAGCTCTGTATTCACTATCGTTTCCTTTGCATGGGCAGGATTCGGAGCGGCATTTGGACCGGTCATGCTGTTCTCTTTGTTCTGGAAACGGACCAATATTCAGGGAGCACTGGCCGGTATGGTATCAGGCGGCGTGGTAGTATTTGTGTGGAAATATCTGGTGCGTCCGCTGGGCGGCGCCTGGGATATCTATGAATTGCTGCCTGCATTTATAGTGGCAAGTGTGGCAATCGTGGTGGTGTCACTGGTGACTGCTCCGCCGTCAAAGGAAATTTGCGCGGAATTTGATTCGATTGGAAAGTGAAAAACATTTCCAAAATGAAAGAAAGTAAAAAACATTCCCAAAATGAATTGACTCGCTTGAAAGGGGAAGTTATACTAAACATAGTGTTAAAATAATAACAACAGGAGGAAATTTGAAATGGGAAGATTGGAAGGAAAAGTTGCAATTATCACAGGCGGTAACTCAGGAGTAGGAGCCGCAACAGCCAAATTGTTTGCAAAAGAGGGTGCCAAGGTAGTAATCAGCGCCCGCAGAGAGGCTCAGCTTGAGGAGGTTGCAGCAGCAATCCGCGAGGCAGGAGGAGAGGTGCTTCCGGTTGTGACAGACATTTCCAAGAAGGGAGATGCTGACCTACTGGTTGCAAAAGCAGTGGAAGCATATGGAAAGCTTGATGTTATGGTGAACAATGCAGGTGTGCTGGAGGAAGGATTAAAGCCGATTGACCGCTTCACAGATGAAGATTTGGATAAGATTGTTGAGATCAACCAAAAAGGAACGATGTATTGCATTCGTGCGGCAGCAAAGGAGATGGAGAAGACAGGATACGGTTCTATCGTGAATGTGGCTTCCATCGCCGGTGTGATGGGATGTGGCGGAGCTGCTTATGTATCGTCAAAAGCTGCAATTGTTGGTATTACACGTCATACAGGACTTCGTTTTGCAGGAACCAATATCCGTTGTAACGCAGTTTGTCCGGGAACGATCGTAACCCCAATGGTAGCAACGATGAATCCGGCAGAACTTGACCCTGATATGATGGGACAGATGGCAAAGCACAGCGATTTGAAAGTACAGCCGTGTATGCCGGATGATGTTGCCAATATTCTGTTATTCCTTGCAAGTGATGAGTCACGCGCAATCACAGGTCAGGCACTTTGCACCGATTTCGGAGGTACATTATAATCGGCAGTTCGTTGAAATCATTTAAAACAAAGGGAGGGTGCGGCTCGTGTGAGCTACACCCTCTCCCTTATTTTAAACATTATACTGTTGCAGCACAGATTTTTTTTCTGTCAAACTTCTTGTTTCACCATGTCCAAATATCTACAAATGGCATCCACCGTTATCTGATAATCATGCCGGACATCCTCCAAAAGGGAGAACGCGGTATCCGGAATGGTCTCTGTCTCCGCGCGCAGTTCATCTGTCAGCTGTCCTGCTGATTTCAGCAGGCGGCTAAAGCCCAGGTTGGCGCATACACCTTTCAGGGTGTGCGCGCACCGGAAGGCTTCCGGACGATTCCCGGCCTTCATTTGCGCACAAAGTGTCTCGAAACTCGGGTCTTCCAGAAACTTACCGATAAATTTTTCAATCAGGCGGGAGTTGGGAAACCGTGTGCTTGCCTCAGCGTAATTTCCGTCCAGCGCCTGATAACATTCTTCCATAGTCACAGTCATCTCTCCTTTTTAAAACATGAAATAAATGTTAGGGACAAAAGCGTTAACTCCTGCATTTTTAACATTTTTTATATGATACTACTTTTAGTGCCGATATTCAATATAAGAACCGAATATTGTAAACAACCCCTGCATAGATTATAAAAACAAATTATGCAGGGGTTTCACATGAAGGATTACATCGAAGAAAGAGCTTTGGAAATTGCGCATTATATCATAGAAAACAATGCAACAGTGCGTCAGACAGCAAAGCAGTACTGAATCAGTAAAAGTACAGTACATATGGTAGTGATAAAATAGAACGGTTTGTATGGGTGATAAGATAAGAAAAATAGAAAAAATTTAAAATTTGATGCTATGGGTATTTACATTCATTTTTATGAAATGTAGATACCTATTTTTGTGAAACAAATTTTTCGCGAAAAAAACATTTCCTTTAGAGGATGCAAATCAACTGATTGTCAGGTTGTAAAAACGAAAATAAAAATTAAAAATAAAAAATAAAAACTAAAAATTAAGAAAGGAAATAAA
>CALZPS010000078.1 GCA_945827765.1 uncultured Lachnospiraceae bacterium
GATCTAGTACGGTCTCGTGGGCTCGGAGATGTGTATAAGAGACAGAGGCAGGATTTACCAGAGCCAAAAATGCAGGCAATATTATTATGAAAAACCTGATGGATTTTTGTATCGGAACGGTAACGTTTATCCTGATTGGTTTCAGTCTGCTGCTTGGTGAGGATTTGCTGGGACTGATTGGAAAGCCCGGATTTGATATTTTTACAAATTATGCAAACTTTGACTGGTCCAATTTCGTGTTCAACCTTGTGTTCTGTGCAACTACGGCGACGATCGTTTCAGGAGCAATGGCAGAGCGAACAAAGTTTATATCCTATTGTGTATATTCGGCTGTGATATCTGCACTGATTTATCCGATAGAGGCACACTGGATTTGGGGCGGCGGCTGGCTGTCGCAGATGGGATTCCATGATTTCGCAGGTTCCTGTGCAATTCATATGGTTGGTGGTATTTCTGCTTTGATTGGAGCAAAAATCCTTGGACCACGTATCGGTAAGTTCGTGAAAGACAAAACGGGAAAGATTACTAAAGTCAATGCTTTCCCGGGACACAATCTTCCAATCGGAGCGTTGGGTGTATTTATTTTGTGGCTTGGCTGGTATGGATTCAATGGTGCAGCAGCAACAAGCGTTGAGCAGTTGGGCTCCATTTTCCTGACAACAACGATTGCACCGGCGGTTGCTACTGTGGTTTGTATGATTTTCACATGGATCAAATACGGAAAACCGGATGTCTCTATGTGTTTGAATGCGTCACTGGCAGGATTGGTTGCCATTACCGCACCGTGTGATGTGACAGATGCGTTTGGTGCAGCAATTATAGGTATCGTTGCAGGTCTTCTGGTCGTATTTGGAGTATGGTTTTTGGACAATGTACTACGTATTGATGACCCGGTTGGTGCTGTTGCGGTTCACTGCTTAAACGGTATGTGGGGAACGATTGCAGTAGGTCTGTTTGCGACTACTTCTGCACCGGGAAATGATACTTATACAGGATTGTTTTATGGCGGCGGCTTTGGACTGCTCGGTATCCAGTTCGTCGGAATGTTTTCTGTCATTGCATGGACGGCAGTGACCATTACCATTACATTCCTTGTGATTAAAGCAATCTTCGGCCTGCGTGTGAGCGAGGAAGAAGAAATTGTCGGTCTGGACGCAACAGAACATGGTCTGGCATCTGCTTATACCGGATTCAGCATCATGGATGTATCCAATACAATGACCATGGATATTAATGAAAATACAAATATCGGAACCGACGATTATGCCGTGGCATCTGAGGTTCAGAAGGATGCGGCGGTCAAAGTGGTGAAAGCACCGATTGTATCTGACAGCGGTATTTACAAGGTAGTTATCATCGCCAAACTGACCAGATATGAGAAACTGAAAAAAGCAATGAATGATTTGGGTGTGACCGGCATGACCGTGACACAGGTAATGGGTTGTGGAGTGCAGAAAGGTGCCGGAGAGAAATATCGTGGTGTTGAGATGGATGCAACCTTGCTTCCGAAGGTAAAAGTCGAAGTTGTCATCAGCAATATCTCAGTGGATGATGTTATCGAGGCAGCGAAGAAGACACTTTACACCGGACATATCGGAGACGGTAAGATTTTCGTTTACAATGTTGACAGAGTGGTTAAAATTCGTACGGGCGAAGAAAATTCGGCAGCATTGCAGGATGTAGAATAAGCATCATGTGATATAAAAAAGTGGTTGAAACGGTGGTTTTGACCACTTTTTTAATCTTCAGAAATTCTTAGGAATCTTGATTCATATTTCTTCTGTTTTGGGTGATAAATTGTAATTATGCAGAATCAAGAAACAAGAATGGAGAAAAAAGAATGAGTGTACAGGCATTGACAAATTATTTTCTGGAGTATGGAGCATTTTTCATTTTTTTGATTGTGTTTTTAGAGTATCTGAATCTGCCCGGATTTCCGGCAGGAGTCATCATGCCGACAGCCGGTATCTGGGCAGCAAAAGGAAAAATTGATTTTGCCCTTCTGATGCTCTTGACAGTGGCAGCAGGACTTTTGGGCAGTTGGATGCTGTATTTTGTGGGAAGATGGGGAGGCGACAGGTTATTTGGCTGGTATTTTAAGAAATTTCCGGGTCAGCGTCCGATGATTGAGGCGAAAATGGAGATGCTGCGGCAGAAAGGTTGTATCGGAGTATTTGTCAGCAAGTTGATCCCGGCAGTCCGCACACTCATTTCTATTCCGGCGGGAATGATACAGATGAATTTTGTCAAATATACAATTAGCTCCGTCTGCGGAGTATTTGTATGGAATCTGGTATTCATCGGAGCGGGATATTTGCTGGGAGAAACAGCAATTGAGCTGTTGGGGTAATGGATACATTTTCCGTAAAGAAAGGGATTGTCATGCCGACAGTCCCCTTTTCTCCCTGGAAAGCTGGATGAAAACGCAATCATACTCTGTGTTCTAACAGTTGATTGTTAAAGGTTCAATACTACGCTTTAAAATACCGTTCATATGGGCAATTGCAATCCCGTAATTGGTGATAGCAATCTGTTGTTCTCTCGCACATTGCTGGCGGTGTTTCATTTCCCGTTCATTTAAGGTGCAGCCGCCACAATGAATAATCAGCCGGTATCTCTTTAAATCGGAGGGAAATTCCGTGCCGCTGCAAAACTCAAAATGAACCGCTTTCCCTGTGTATTTCTTTATCAGGCGCGGCAGTTTCACTGTACCGATATCTTCACATTGGCGGTGATGTGTGCAGCCTTCAGCAATCAGAACGGTGTCGTCATTCTGCAATTCATCCAGCATTTGTGCACCGTGCACCACAGTATCCAAATCTCCTTTGTATCTGGCAAAGAGAATCGAGAATGAGGTCAGAGGAACATCCCGCGGAACAATTGCGGACACTTCAGCAAACGCCTGACTGTCTGTAATGACCAGGTCAGGCTTGCGATTTAATTTTTGTAATGTTTCTGCAAGTTCTGTTTCCCGGACAACGACAGAGACGGCACCTGAATCCAGAATGTCGCGGATGGTCTGCTGCTGGGGCAGAATCAGTCTGCCTTTCGGCGCAGCACTGTCAATCGGCACTACCAGTACAATCAAATCCATCGGATGAATCAAATCCGCTACAATACGCCGCTCGTTTTTGTCAGACGAAACCAGTGAGGCAATCAATTCTTTTAGTTCACGAATATGCTCTCCGGTAGCTGTGCTGACAGAGACAGAAGGAATGGTGTCAATATGATTATCAATATGATTTCTGTCTGTGAGCATGTCAACTTTGTTAAACACCGCCACACAGGGGATTTTTTTGGCCTGAATCTGCTCCAAAATCGCTTTGTCTTCACTGGTCATCCCGGCAGCTGCGTCCATGACAAGCACGGCAATATCTGTCTTGTTCAGTATTTGATACGCCTTCTCAATTCGCAGTGCACCGAGTTCCCCGTCATCGTCTAATCCGGGAGTATCGATAAGAACTACCGGACCTAACGGCAGCAGTTCCATTGTTTTAAGGACAGGGTCGGTGGTTGTGCCTTTGATATCCGATACAATAGCCAGATTCTGTCCGGTGATGGCGTTGATTATGCTGGATTTTCCGGCGTTGCGCCGTCCGAAGATGCCGATGTGGGTACGTTCGGAGGAGGGAGTGCTGTTTAAACTCATAAGAAATAATCCTTTCTTTCGGAATCAGCGTTGTTCTGTTACCTATAATAATCAATCTGTTTCAGTGTTACGATACTTCCTTCACTTTCTTCAACCGTGATGCGGTAGGTGCTGCCGGGCTGAAGAACAAAATCTTCTATGGAAACCACTGTTTGGCCGGCATCAAGAACAACACGATATGTCTTTTCCGTGCCGTCTGTATCGGTAACCATGATGTTAAAAGATGCCGGATGTTCCATATCCTGACAGGACAAAATTTCATATTTGATGGCTGCTGAAAAGATTCCGCTCTGGTCTGATGAAAATTCTGCGGAAAGAATACAACCCTGTTCTCCTGATGATACATAGTCGCCGCCATCATCCAGGGTCAGATTTATCCTGTCATAACCCCAATTGAGATAATCCCTGCTGTGGCTGTTTCCTTCTTCGGGAATACCATATTCAAAGTCCATGTAATTTTCATTCATCACCAGGAATGCAAACCCGTCCTTTATAGTGAAGACCTCGTCCGCTTTTGCCAGTAGTTTCCGGTAATCTTCTCCAACGGAGTCGGTTATGAATATGCCTATTTTCTTATCATCCTCCATGAGCAGGCAGTCTGCGTCATATTTTGCATAGTTCCCCCATTTTGGCATTCGAAATTGATCATTAATCCAGACTGTTCCGGTGTCGTCGATACTGGAGTTGTTCACGGCAAACACATCCAGCTCTTCCGGCGCAAAAGCCAAAAACACCCTGCTGCTGAAATAATCAGAATATATAAATATAGTATCTCTATCATGTTCTTCGGCTATTTCCATTAGTCCGTCATACTTAGATCCGCCCCAGTCCACATGCCACATACCATAATCCTTATAAATCGATATACATACTGTCAACACCACATAGCAGATGAGCAAAAATTCCCGATAACTTGCCTTTATGCGACCTCTGCTGTTGTCAAATAAAATGCCAAATTCCAGAAAAATGGGGATGATTGCCGTAAGCCAATAACGGTATTCAAAAGTGCTTGAGCCGTATGTCAGGTCTGCAAAGCAAAAAAGAAGCGCGTTTACAAAAAAAATACAGAGAACTTGCTTACAGTAGATTCGTTGTTCCCCGGTGATGCCATGTTTTAGAAAGGCGCATACAGATGCGGTGGCAAAAACTGCCAGAATCACAAAAGTAACTGCTATCGCTGCAAATGCAAATATTCCCGAAAGGCTGGCTATGTTTACACTGCTTTGAGGCCATCCGAATAATTGAAAAAGGCTTACAAAAACATTGATGATATTCGTCCCCAGTCCTTCCGCAGACATCGTGGTTTTTTGCATCGCTGAAGAGCCGTCAAATCCCAGCAGACGGTTTGCGATGATACCAATCATTGTGACAGCGGCGGCACCGCAAACGAGCAGTAGTCTGCTGTTGAAAAAGTAACGTATCTTGAATTCATCATTTTTGTCCGGCACATCCCAAATTTCATACAGCAGCAATGGAAATATACAGCAGCCTAATTCAAAAATGCCGCTGGAAATCCCGCACAAGAAAAATCCGAGCAGGGAAAAGAAATATATGACAATATCTTTTTTTGCCGGTTTCCCTTTGCGGAAACATACCAGAACGTCAATCAGCATCAGCATAAACATGATCCGGAAACCGTACAATGCGCCATTGACGAATAGTTCCTCCATGTAATCTACGCTTCCATATTGATAAGTGGTAAAGATTGCGATGAACGTCAGGTATTTTGCAATTTTACTGAAATTTAGGTCATTGCACAGTTTGTTGAGCACAAGTACGAACAGGATGATCAGAACATCGTCCGCCAGGGCATATGCCAGAAATACATCGTGGAAAATGCCATAAAACACGACGGCAAGCAAGGTGGGCATATCCCATGTCAGCATAGTGCTGTAATAATAATCTTCAATCAACAAGGTGCGTTGTTTCCATATCTGCATAACCTGGACCAGATATGTGTTGGAATCAAAGTTTACCATATACTTCATGCGGCATACATTGAAAATCAGCAGATATAGAATTTGAATGGCAACCAGAGACAGAAGAATGAGTTCTGCCTTGCGGTTGCCCTTTTTTTCGATGGAATTATTTTTCATGATAGTTTGTCCTCAAGCATACAGTTGTACAGTCCATTGACGTTTTCGATTACCAAAGCGGCTGCTTATTTATTTGACTAATACAATGGTTCCGCCTTGATCTGTGAGTGGGAAAAAGTGGACATTCGGAGTTTCTTTGATAAACTGGTTTACGGCTGCATTAGAACCGAGGTATTCCGTCTGATTGTATTCATGAACAAAGATATATCCTCCCACAGACAATCTTTCCCAGAAGAAACGCAGACCGCTCAAAATCGGGTCGTACAAATCACAGTCTATGCTTACGAAAGCAAAGGTGTCTTCCACACCATCAGCTGTTTCCGGGAAAAACCCTTTTTTGATGATACAATTTTCTGCGTGTGTCATTTTTTTCAGAACCAGTGATACGCTGGTGTCGCTGAAATCATTACTTTGCATTTTGGAAAATGATTCTTTTTGCTCTGTCTCGATATCTTTCTTGGCAAATCCCTCGAATGTATCAAACAAGTAGAGCTTTCTATCCGGAAACGCAATATTTATTTTCGAGGCAAAATCGCCTCGATATACTCCAAGCTCCGCAACGTTTCCCGGAATTTTCCGATTATATATTTCTTTTGAGACAAGCTCCAGGGAGGAAAAACGTATGTAATCATATCCGTTGACAAAGCTGTACCGTTTCCACCCGACACTCCTCATCTGTACTACTACCGCAAGTTTGATTTTGGATAATACGTGATTAACTCCTGTGAGAATCGTTTTTACTATTTTGATGGCGAATAATTCAAATTTGATTTTCATGATGAACCCCTCTCTGTATTTTATATTTCATTCCATAACAATGCCTTGAACCAAGGGACAAATCGACGCCAGGCTCATTTGTCGGGCAACGCATGGCTTGATTTTAAGACTTAGACATGAAAATGTCAAGGAAGTCAGAGATTAAAACCGGAAGTCTCTGCGGTTATCCTGCTCAATCATCCGCAGGTTTTCCAATACGATTTTTCTCGCTTTTTCATTTGGCACATTGAGCACTTCTTTTTCAATCAGTTTATCACCGATAGCTTTTGTCTCCGGCGCGGCATAGTCCATCAGATATTCTTTCAGCGTCATCAATGCGTTTGGATGGCAGCA
>CALZPS010000079.1 GCA_945827765.1 uncultured Lachnospiraceae bacterium
TACACAAGGAGTATCGTCGGCAGCGTCAGATGTGTATAAGAGACAGATGATAAAATTACTTTTCAGTCTTGCTGCATTATTCAGCGCCTCATACGCCATCCCTCCGGTCATGGAGCCGTCTCCGATCACGGATACGATATTATATTTCTGATGCTGGATATCAAGAGCCGCTGCATATCCCAGCCCAGCCGAAATAGAGGTAGCACTGTGCCCGGTGTCAAACGCATCGCAGTCACTTTCCTTACGTTTCGGGAACCCGCTCATCCCGCCATATTTGCGAAGCTTATCAAACCCGTCCCGGCGTCCGGTCAGAATTTTGTGAGTATAAGACTGATGGCCCACATCCCAGATGATTTTATCTTCCGGCAGTTCAAATGCCAGATGCAGTGCCATGGTCAGCTCAACCACTCCCAGATTGGATGCCAGGTGTCCTCCCGTCACACTGATTTTTTCGATAAGAAATTCCCGGATTTCCTGAGCAAGTAAATCCAATTCTTCCGGATTCAATTTTTTAATATCATTTTCTTTTTGAATCTTCTCCAAAAGCATTTGGTATCTCCCCTTTGCAGCGGCCTTATGACAGGCTGCTATTTTTCTCTGTGTATCAGTGATAATAAAAGCTCCTCCAAAAAGGAATCCGAAGGTTCCAGCTGTCTCAGCTCACAAACCGCCTCATTTGACAGTCTTTCAACCTCTTTTTGCGCCTCTGCAAGCCCCTTCCAGGTCACATAGGTTGTTTTTTCATTCTTCTCATCACTGTGTATGGGCTTTCCGAGCACTTCCATCGTGCTGGTAACATCCAGAATATCATCCTGAATCTGAAATGCCATTCCCACCTTGGAGGCAATTGATTCCACGCAGGCAACCTGATCTTTTGCCGCTCCGGCAAGAGTTGCGCCAACCATCATGGCGCACTCAATCAGCGCACCGGTCTTTAATCGATATATAAAATCAAGCGTCTCACCGTCTATTTTCTCTCCGCTGGCATTCACGTCTACTACCTGCCCTCCTATCATGCCGAAGACTCCTGCCTTGGATGCCAGAATCTGCATCGCTCTCCCGACTATGCGCGCATCCACATCTTCCATGTCAAATGCCATGGCTGCCGTTTCAAATGCAGCGTTGAGCAGCGCATCTCCTGCCAGAATTCCCATGGCCTCACCGTATACCACATGTGTTGTCTTCCTGCCGCGGCGGTACTCATCATTATCCATCGCCGGAAGGTCGTCATGCACAAGAGAATATGTGTGAATCATCTCCAGCGCCGCCATAAAAGGCTCTATCACTGCCTTCTCTCCCCCGAACAAGCGGTAAGTTTCCGACATCAGAAGTGGGCGCAGCCGTTTTCCGCCTGCCATCAGGCTGTATTCCATAGCATCTGTGATAATCTTTTGACAGCTTTCTGTCTTTGGCAAAAAACGTCTCAGTATCTCTTCAATTTCTGCAATTTTCCTGCTCTGTTCTTCTTTAAAACTCATGTGTCTCTCCATTTTCTTCCAAAACCAATACCTTTTTTTCCACAGTATCAATCGTCTCGCTACATTTTTTTAAAAGCTGCATTCCCTCGTTGTATAAACGAAAGGATTCCTCCAGTTTCACGTCACCTTTTTCCATTTCTCCGATGATATTCTCCATTTTGGAGAACATTTCTTCCAATGACATTTCTTCCTTTTTGCGTGTTTCCTGCTCAGACATCTTGCTCCTCCTTGTCTATTGCCGTGATATCGGCCGTGATACGTCCATCCTTTATAAAAATCTGTACCGAGTCACCGGCTTTTACCTGTGCCACAGAACGGATTTGTTTTCCTTCTGCATTTTCAAGATAGGCACATCCCTGATTTAATTTCTGCAAGGGCGAAAGTCCCCTCATTTTTTCGATATAAAGAGCTAGCCGATGTCGGTTTTTCTCAAGATTTTGCATCATCTGCCGCCGAAGTGCCGTCATAAGCTCCGCCGCCCGCTGTCGGTTTTCGTTCAGTTTTTGCTGTGGGTTGGCATATTTCAGTCTTAATGACAGTTGTGACAGATGCTGTCTCTCATTTTGAATCTGCAGCGTAATCAATCGCCTAAGCCGCATCCGGTAATCCATCATCTGTGTCGCCACAACCGCATATTCACTGACCGCCAGTTCTGCCGCAGCTGACGGGGTCGGTGCCCGCAAATCCGCTACAAAATCGGAAATCAGCACATCCGTCTCGTGACCTACGGCAGAAATAATAGGTATACTGCAGGCGAAGATGGCTCTCGCCACGCTTTCCTCATTGAAAGCCCATAAATCTTCGATAGAACCACCGCCTCTGCCGACGATGATGACATCTACCTTTTGTTTTTCCAATGCCTGAATCCCGCGTATAATACTCGCGGCAGCTCCCTCACCCTGCACCAGTGCCGGATATAATATCAACTGCACGTAAGGATTGCGTCGTCCGGCTATATGGATGATGTCTCGTACCGCCGCCCCTGTCGGTGCCGTGACGATGCCGATTGTGCGGGCATACTTTGGAATCGCTCTCTTGTATTCCGGGGCAAACATCCCCATCTCTTCCAATTCCCTTTTCAACGCCGCATAGCGCTCATACAAATCTCCTGCCCCATCGAGAATGATTTCTTTCGCGTAAAGCTGGTATTTTCCGTCCCGCTCATACACGGCAACATTCCCCAGCACAATTACTTTCTGCCCTTCCTGCATACGAAAAGAAAGCCCTGACCGTGCACCTGCAAACATGATGCAGGCTATCGTGCCGGACTCATCCTTCAATGAAAAATATATATGGCCGGAAGTATGGTATTTACAATTGGATACTTCGCCTTTTACATAAATACGATTCAGCATAAAATCCTGACTGAACATATTTTTGATATATGCATTCACCTGTTTTACGGTGTAGACATTGCGCATGCTCACGCCTCCCGTCTCGTAACTCCGTAAAGCACACATCAATCCTGTGTGCTGTCTTTTTCAGCAGGTATCAGTCTGCTCAGCACACCGTTTACAAAAGCCGGGCTTTCGTCCCCGCCAAACCGTTTTGCCAATTCCACCGCCTCATTGATAGCCACACCGAGAGGGATATCATCATCCCATCTCATCTCATAGACTGCAAGCCTTAAGATAGCCAGATCGACCTTGTTCATCCGCTTGGTCTTCCACCCTTTTGTATTCTCATTCAACAGGGTGTCAATCTCCGAAAGCCGTAAGACAACTGCTTCATATTTGTTCTGTATATATATTTTATCTTCATCCGTAGCGCGTTCCAATGATTCAAAATACAGCTTAAGGTGCTCCGGCATTTCTTCCGCCTCGTTAAATTCCACCTGAAACAGCATCTTAAATACGTGCTCACGAAGTTCTGTTCTTATCATTTTTGTACCTCCACAAGCTGTTGCTGCAAAAAGGATGCCGCCAGACACCCTTTTTTGCCAAGGACTATATCCGTTACTTGTCAGACCCACATTGAAGTAGGAGTGAAATGCAGCCTACATCTGTGTGCCCATCTCCACACCGGCTACACGGATATTGACATCTGCGACTTCCAGACCGGTCATGTTCTCAATCGCGCTCTTCACCTTCTCCTGCACTTTCGCCGTCACATCAACGATGCTGTAATTATACTTCAAAACCAGTGCCAGCGATACTGTGACAACACCTTCCAGGACATCCACCCTGACACCTTTTGAAAGGTTCTTCATGCCCAGACGGCTGATGATTTCGTTGGTAATCTTGCCCGCCATGCAGTCTACTCCTTCCACTTCCGTCGCTGCCAGTCCGGCGATGATTGCCACCACTTCATCCGCGATCTTAACTTCTCCCATATTAGAATCATTTTGTATCGTATACGTTGTTCTTTCGTCCTTTGCCATCTCAAAAACCTCCCGTTCGGTCATCAATCTTTCAAACGGAGCAATAGCCCTTTCCGGTTCACTGTCCGTCACTCTATAGTATTATACCAAATATCTTTCCGTTTGCAAATAAAAAGTTACGAATCACCTGCTCAGCTGCGCCCAAATTCAGAAAGTTTCAAATCCGGATTACGTTCCATCGTCATGCGGATGCTCCACTCATGGATGAACAGCAGAAGCGGACGATCATGCAGATCCTTGATTTTTTTCATATCCGAGGTTCCGCTTAAGCGATCCATATCAATTTCCTGATTCTCTATCCACCGGATATGCTCATACGGAAGGTTCTCCAGACGTATTTCTACATTGTATTCATTTTCCAGACGGTATTTCAATACATCGAACTGCAGCACACCTACCACGCCGACAATGATTTCCTCCATACCGGTATTATACTCCTGAAAAATCTGGATCGCGCCCTCCTGGGCAATCTGATTGATTCCTTTGACAAACTGTTTCCGTTTCATGGTGTCCATCTGCCGCACCCGGGCAAAATGCTCCGGTGCAAAGGTAGGAATTCCCTCATAGGCGAATTTCTCCTTAGAGGTTGTCAATGTATCGCCGATAGAAAAAATACCCGGGTCGAACACACCGATAATGTCCCCGCCATATGCCTTCTCAATCATCCTGCGCTCACTCGCCATCATCTGCTGCGGCTGGGACAGACGGACTTCTTTGCCGCCCTGCACATGGTAAACATTCATCCCCGCCTCAAATTCTCCGGAACAAATACGCATAAAAGCAATCCTGTCACGGTGCGCCTTATTCATGTTTGCCTGGATTTTAAATACAAATGCCGAGAAATCTTCTTCCTTCATCGGGTCTATGCTGCCGTGATCCGACATTCTCGGCAGCGGTGATGACGTCATCGACAAAAAATGACGCAAAAAGGTCTCCACTCCGAAATTTGTCAGAGCAGAGCCAAAAAACACCGGTGAAAGTTCTCCTTTGGACACCAGTTCCTGATCAAATTCTGCAGATGCGCCGTCGAGCAGTTCTATCTCCTCTTCCAGCTTTTCTTTTGCCTGTACACCGATAATCTGCTCTAACGCATTATCCGATGCGCTGACACTCTGTACCTCACCCATGCGGGTTCCCTTCTGAGTATCCGAAAACAGCTCCACCGTCTCTGTCTGACGCTCATACACACCTTTGAATGCCTTGCCTGAACCAATCGGCCAGTTGACCGGACAGGTAGCAATCCCCAGTTCTTTTTCAATATCATCCAGCAATTCAAACGTATCCATCGCCTCACGGTCCATCTTATTGATGAACGTAAAAATCGGAATATGGCGCATCACACATACTTTGAACAACTTTCTAGTCTGTGCTTCCACTCCTTTTGAGGCGTCAATGACCATGACCGCCGAGTCAGCAGCCATCAAAGTCCGATATGTGTCCTCCGAGAAGTCCTGATGTCCGGGCGTATCCAGAATATTGATACAATATCCGCCATAATTAAACTGCAATACCGATGACGTGACAGAGATACCACGTTCCTTCTCTATCTCCATCCAGTCCGAAACCGCATGTTTTGCAGTCGCTTTTCCTTTCACGGAACCGGCAGTGTTGATTGCCCCGCCGTAAAGCAAAAACTTCTCGGTCAGGGTCGTCTTTCCTGCATCCGGATGCGAAATAATGGCAAATGTTCTTCTTTTCTTTATTTCATTCGTAAAATCCATACTATTCTATTCTCCTATTGTTCTCCGGCTATTTTACCACATCTGTACTTCCGTGGCAATGTCTGGTTTGACTTTTTTGCAGCCTTGTTTTTGCAGCCAATGCAGCCATGTGGTTACATTTCGCCCCACGCCGGCGCAGTTGAGAAATGTAACGCCATGCGGCTGCGCTGTTCTTATTCATGAATCGGTGTAATTACAATATTTTCCGGCGCAATTTCGGTTTTTCTACTCACGATATCCTCAATCTGAGCACGATTGGCGTCCGTCAATTCCGATGCATTCACCACGATATCAGCAGAATTCTCTGTCAGATTCACTACGGCCTCTGAAAAACCTTTTGATGCCATCAAGGTCTCGATTGCCATCTCCTGTTCCGCGATTTCAGTCATGCGCACAAGCTGGGATACCGCCTCCTTTTTTTCCTCGGCACTGATATTGGTATTATCGATGATGGACTGCAGTGTTTCCTTATTCTGCGAGCGCACCTGCTCTCTGGATACTTTTGCCTGAGCTACAGTCGTCTCTGCACCGGTTCCGGTCAACACTGCTTCCCCCGGAATGCCCTCCACCTCGGAGTCATTACTCAGTATATCATCGGTTCCGGTCTCCAGATCCTCCTCGGAAATATCCAGTAGTTCCTGATTTGCAAGATCTGCGTTCGTTCGTGTGGTGTCATTTTTTGTGCCGTCAAAAAGGACTCCTGAATAGTTCAGATAACCGGCGATTGCAATCATGACCGCCAGAGTGGTAATAATGATTTGATTCTTCTTAAATATACGTTTCACCTGAAAACCTCCTTTTATGTATCTGTCCTTTTCATTATTTTTATTTTATGCGCTTCCACTCCGAATAATGCCTGAATTGCCTCCGTAATATCACGTATGACTACTGCATTGCCTCCGCCCTCCGCCACGACCAGCACGCCCTCGATTTCGGGAGTCAGTTCCTTGCTAACATATGGACTCTGTGTGCCGTCTGCAAACTGTTCATACACACTGCTGTTTTCGGAGGAATATTCTTCCTGAAGGCGTGTGCCGCCTGTACTGTCTTTCTCATCGGTTGACTGGTTGCTCTTTGAACTGTCTTTTTCAATTACTTTTTCCGCGGTGGATTTCAATGTGATCATCACTTCGGTTTTACCCACACCTTCTACCTGCTCCAATGCGCGGGCAATCCGCTGTTCCAGATATTCCTGATATCGTCTGTCTCTTATACACATCTGACGCTGCCGACGATACTCCTTGTGTAG
>CALZPS010000080.1 GCA_945827765.1 uncultured Lachnospiraceae bacterium
TACACAAGGAGTATCGTCGGCAGCGTCAGATGTGTATAAGAGACAGATACATTGTCCACCATGATATACGGCGAAATCCGCAAAGGAATCAAACCGGAGATGTATGCGCTGTCCAAGATTATTTTTGTGTTTGTATTTTTGATATTATTTGTGGTAAATTTTGTGCCGAAAAGAAAAGAGGAAGTAGAAAAGGGAGGAGAACTGGTAAGATGAAAAAAAGATGGATAAGTTTGGCGTTGGCGGCTGTGATGGTATGTGCCGTATTGCCGTTGAGCGGCTGTGGGAACAAGAAGGAGATTACGGGGACACTGACGGTATTTAATTACGGCGAATATATTGACCCGGATGTTCTCGATCAGTTCACGGAGGAAACGGGAATTGAAGTCAAATACGAAGAGGCGCTGACTCCCGAAGAAATGTATACGAAGTATAAAACAGGAGCAATCCAGTACGATCTGCTCTGTTCAACGGACTATATGATTCAGAAACTGATTGATGAGGGTGAACTGCAGGAAATTGATATCAACGAGCTGGAAAACAAAGATAATATCGGCGAGAAATATTGGACATTCTCTCAGGCTTTTGACCCGGGAAATAAATATACGGTGCCGTATTTCTGGGGAACGCTGGGAATTTTGTATGATACAACGAAGGTGAGTGAGCCGGTTGACAGCTGGGATGTCCTTTTCAATCACGAATATGCCGGAGATATTGTTATGCAGAACAGTATGCGTGATACCTATATGGTTGCATTGAAATATCTTGGATATTCACTGAATACAAATAATGAAAATGAAATACGTCAGGCTCAGGAGCTTTTGTTGGAACAGAAACCGGATGTGCAGGCATATCTGGTAGATGAGGCAAGAGATGAGGTGGTTGCCGGAAATGCTGCGATGGCGGTTGTTTATTCGGGGGAGGCTTATCTGGGAAACCAGTATAATGATAATCTGGCATATGTGATTCCAAAAGAAGGCTCCAATGTGTGGCTGGATTCCTGGTGCGTGACAAAAGGCTGCAATGATACCGAGGCGGCCATGAAGTTCCTTGATTTCCTCTGCCGCGAGGATATTGCTCAGAAAAATTTTGAATATATTTATTATTCCACTCCGAATGATGCGGTAATCGAATCCTTGTCAGATGAGGACCGGGCAAATGAAGCGCTTGTGCCGTCTGATGATGCGACGAAAAACTGTGAGGTTTGTGTGCAGACGAATCCGGAGATAACAGATTTGATGAACACTCTCTGGAAGGAACTGAAAGCGGATTAAACAGGAAAGTGAATCAGGGGCGGAGGTGCAAGATGGCATATCAGGTATTGTACGGTGAAGAACTGGGTGTCGATTTTTTGCCGCAGATTATGGATATAGACTGTGCTTGTTATTCTGCGGAGTATGCGGGAGAACTGGAAAAGATGGTTGCCCGCTATGAGAAAAATCCTCAGAGTTTTGTATGTGTGGCAGATGAGGGAAGGGCGATAGGATATATTAATTTTTTCCCGGTCACACCTGTGTTGTGGGAAGAAATCGTAGAGACAGGGATGCGTATCCGGGATGATGATATTACCCCGGATGAAGTGGCAGACTACTCGAAAGAGCATGAAAATTTTCTCTTTATCATATCGGTTGTCATTATGCCGGATTATCGGGATGACAGAGGTGTCATCCAACTGCTGTCAGATAGTTTCATAGAGTATCTGAACCGTCTGGAGTCGGAAGGTTTTTTGATCGGCGGCATCTCCGGAACGGCAGTATCCGAGGATGGGGAGAAGTTTCTGCGGACTAGAATGTTCCGCCTGTACAGGGAAATCGAAAAGCATAACAAGGTATATCTTTGTGACGGCATTTATCTGAGAAAGCTTTTGAAAAATGAATTATACTACAAGACATATAAGGATGATGTTTTTCTTTTTCTCCCTTATGCGGACAATGTGCGCAATACAAAGATAGAAAAAATTTATCAGCCGGAGTATGACTTCCATAATGAAAGTGTTCCAGAAACGGCAAGATGGCTTCTGCAGGCTTTGGATGATTGTCTGCACTATGAGTATCAGGATTTTTCGGAAAGTGAACTAAAACGAGCTTATCTGGGAGAATTTCAGTTTTTGCATACGTTGGATGAGTATCCGGACGAAACAGATGAGGATGCCAGGCCTCATATTGTAGGGGAAGAGCGTGTGTATATCTCCGTGATTGCACACCGGGCATCCCATATGTATGTGGTACTGTTATTTATACCTGACTGTAAGTTCTCATCCTCTCAGGTGGAAGATCAGCTGAGTCAAGGGTATTTGAAGATTCGCAGAAAAGATGAACTGGATGAAAGAGGATTTTACCAGTACCAAACGCTCAGTACATATTTAAAAAATGAGTATGGTCTGTTGGAGTGTGGGAAGGGCAAGACTATTCTCTGTATGTCGAACAAACCGAAAGATGAGAGAGAATTTTATAATATCCTGACCGCGGAAAGTTATAACAGTATGCATCAGGAATTCCATGTCGAATATGACGAACTACAGAAAATTGCACAGGATAATAAGGCAATTTATGATTACTATGATGCTTATATGACAGAAGAGACCGTCGCGTTCATTTTGCACGATTATAAAACATATGATTTGAAAGAGCGGCTGGAATTAACGGCAACTTATATTTTTATAGCAGAGATGGTGATTTTTCAGAATACTGCTTTGAACAAAATGACCATAAAGGTATCGAATGCACTGTCAAACGAGGGGGATGTTTCCTACCAGTATATTAGTGAATTGTATCAGAACTATGCCCGGACGATTAAATTCTGGGAGAATAGTAAGTTCAAATATTTTGGCACACAGAGAGAGGCCAATCAGATTGAAAAGACGTTTGGAAATGAAAAACTGCGTAATACCTATTATGAGCAGCAGGATTTTCTGGAGCATATCGTAGATTTGAAAAATGCCCAAAATGAGCGAAGAAACGGAAATATTATCAATATTGTGGCGATTATACTGGCGATTATTCAGGTACAGGGGTATGTGGTAGGCTTGCTGACCCGGTTTTATGAATCTTTTGGAATTCCGGTGGAGTCAGCGACCAGTACCTTTGATGTGATGGTAATCGGAGGCGGCGGTCTCATCCTCCTGATTTGGTATATTTTAAATCGAAAACGTTATTATATGCGCGTGAAAAAAATAAATATGACTGCGTCGAGGAGAACATCATGAATGCACAAAAAGGAGAATATTTGTGGAACCGAAGATGGCTGTGGGTCGTGATCTTGATTGTGGCGAGCATACTGCTTTCTTATCTGAAACCACTGAAATTACAGGAAGGCGGGGAAGTCACTTACCTGAGTATGCTGGTTATTTTTCTTGTGGGATACTTTTACGGAGGAAAAGCCGGGATTGGCGCCGCATTATTGTATGGAATATTGAAATATGTTCTGGACTATCCGTTTGTCATCAATATACCGGAATTGTGGGATTACATTCTGGGGTATGGGCTGCTTGGATTCGGCGGACTGTTTTTTCAATCAAAGAATGGACTTTTCAGGGGATATGTCTTTGCGGTGCTGCTTCGATATATAGAAAGTGTGTGGAACTGTATCTGGTTTTACTATCAGCCGGATATCAGCATTTTTCAGAATATTCAGTATGGTTTGATATATTGTGGAGGATATATTGGAACGGAGGCACTGGTTACTCTGGTTCTACTGTGTATACCGCAGGTGCGGGAAGTAATCGAATATTTGAAGTTTATGGCAACGCATGAATACGAAGAGAATCTGGATACGTTTTAAGGAAATAAACTTTCGTAGACAAAAATACACCTGATATTTTAGCGTAAACCATGTTTTATCGCGATACAATATGGATCATCAATGTATCAGGAGGAAACGACAATGGAGAAAGTTGTAATTGCGCTGGGAGGGAAATCTCTGCAGCCAAAAGGAAATCATCCGACAGCCGAGGAGCAGTTGGAAGTGGTAAAGCATACCTGTGAGTACCTTGCGGACATTAGCTGTGATGGATATGACATTGCAATCGTACATGGAAACGGACCACAGGTGGGGGATATTTTGCTGGCCAGCGAAGAGGCAAATGATGTGACACCGGCGATGCCGTTTGATGTGTGCGGCGCGATGAGCCAAGGCTATATCGGCTATCATTTACAGCAGGCACTGAAATATGCGATGAGCGTCCGCGGAAATAATATGCCGGTGATTACTGTGGCGACGCAGGTTATCGTAGACCGTAATGACCCGGCATTTTCCAATCCAATCAAACCAATCGGCGCATCTTATACAGCCGAGGAGGCGAAGGAGATGCAGGAGAAAAAAGGATTCCCGATGAGGGAATATGGTGACAGGGGTTACAGACGTCTGGTCGCATCTCCGGCTCCGCAGCGTATTGTTGAACTGGATGCCATCAAGGCAATGTGGGAATCCAAAATCGTGATTTCCTGCGGCGGCGGCGGAATCCCGGTTGTGGAGAATATGGATGGAACACTGGAAGGTGTGGAGGCGGTTATTGACAAGGATTATGCGGCAGAGCTGCTTGCGGAAAATCTGAACGCGGATATCCTTTTGATTTTGACAGAAGTCGATCATGTGGCACTCAACTGGAATACTCCGAATCAGGAAAATTTGAGCAAGATGAGCCTTAAAGAGGGAGCCAGATATATCGCGGAGGGACAGTTCCAGACAGGAACAATGCTGCCGAAGGTAGAGGCTGCCATGAAATTCGTGCGCTGCTATCCGAACAAGAAAGCAATCATCACCAGTCTGGACAAGGCGATGGATGCGCTGAAAGGACAAGGCGGAACGACGATCACATTTGCATAAAGAGATGGTTGTGTAACAAACCGATGTCTCATAGTCTGAGAAAGTACTGTGTGGCATCGGTTTGGAATTATGTCGCTAAAGCGACCCTCCGCAGGCGGAGAATCTCGTTGAACTGTTTCTTAAAAATGCTTAAGAATTTGCGATATGCTTTGCTTTATATGCTATAGGATGGTAGAATAGTAATAACTGTTAATAACAGGATGGAGCATGAATATAATTCTCACACGAGGATACATAAATAGTGTGGCAGATGTGGGGATGGAATAAAGAAAGACATAAAACAAGGAGGATTTAAAAAGTGGCAAAGAGGGAGAGAACAAGAAAAAGAAAATCCATCAAAAAGCTGTCGGTGAAACAAAAGGTGTTGATTGGAGCAGCCGTTGTACTGGTGTTGGCACTTGGCGGTTTCGGTATCTGGAAACTGGTCGGGGGCAATGGCGCATACGGTGAAAATGTGTTGTATGCAGATTCCGTAGGAATGCTGACAGGCACAGGCATTGGCACCCAGAATCGTTTCTCGGGAGTTGTGGAGGCTCAGGATACATTGAATATCTCTCTGACATCCGGACAGACCGTGAAAGAAATTTTGGTGCAGAAGGGTCAGAGTGTAGAAGTGGGAACTCCGCTTTTTCAGTACGATACAGATGAAATCAGCATGAATCTGGAGCAGGCGAATCTGGAACTGGAACGTATCGCCAACAGTATCAGTAACCTGAACGGGCAGATTTCCACATTGAATGCGGAGAAAGCCTCCGCGCCTGCGAGCGAGCAGTTGTCTTATACGACACAGATTCAGAGTCTGCAGACGAATGTGAAACAGGAAGAGTACAATTATAAGGTCAAGCAGATGGAAATCGACAGAATCAAGAAATCATTGGAGTCTTCCACTGTGACATCCACAATCAGCGGTGTGGTACAGGAGATCAATGAGAATCAAGGATACGATAACTTTACCGGAGAACAGCTGCCGTTTATGAGCATTCTGGCAACCGGAAAGTACCGCATCAAGGGTTCCATCAGCGAGCAGAATATCGGCAATCTGATTCCGGGAATGCAGGTCATCGTACATTCTCGGGTAGATGAGAATAGTGTCTGGTCGGGGGTGGTAGAATCGATCGATACCGAAAAGCCGGAATCCTCTAATCAGAATATGTATTATGATGGCGACGGCAGTATGCAGGCAACCAAGTACCCATTTTATGTGACACTGGACTCAAGTGACGGATTGATGCTTGGCCAGCATGTCTACGTGGAACCAAATATGGGGCAGGACAGTGAGAACAACGGTATGTGGCTGATGAGCGGCTATATTGTAGATCCGGAAAAAAATGCATATGTCTGGGCAGCCGGCAAAGATGACAAACTGGAAAAACGGGAAATCAAAGTCGGAGAATATGACGCAGAGATGGATACCTACGAAATCGTGGAAGGGCTGAAATCCACAGACTATATTGTATGGCCAAGCGAAGACTGTAAAAAAGGCATGACGGTTTATAAGAACGAAGGAATGTCCTATCCGACGGGTGACATGGGCGTGGATGATATGGGCATGGACGGCGGCATGAGTGTGATGCCGGAAGAAGGCATGGAGCCAGAAACGGAGGATGGGTTATGATTCTTAGACTTGACCACATTTTCAAAGATTATATACAGGACAAAATGGTGGTTCCGGTGCTCAAGGATGTGACTCTTCATGTGGAAAAGGGTGAATATGTAGCCATCATGGGACCATCCGGTTCCGGAAAAACGACGCTGATGAACATCATCGGATGTCTGGACACCCCGACATCCGGTACATATCAGCTAAACGGAAATGATTTAAAGGACTGCGGGGACAATGAATTGTCGGAAATTCGAAACCATTCGATTGGATTTGTATTTCAGACTTTCAACCTTCTGCCCAAGCAGACCGCGCGGGATAATGTGGCCCTTCCGCTTTTGTACGCCGGCGTTTCCCGCCAAGAACGTATGGAG
>CALZPS010000081.1 GCA_945827765.1 uncultured Lachnospiraceae bacterium
AGATCTACACAAGGAGTATCGTCGGCAGCGTCATATGTGTATAAGAGACAGGCCATGTTTGATACCGGTGTTGACTCCCACTACTGTAAAGATTCCCAAGCCGACCGAATCCATGATCAGCATCACTTTATCATAGATTCTGCGGAAATTTCCTTCCATACGCATCTGATGAAAATACATTCCCAAAAAAATCAGACAGGAAGTCAATATCGCCACCAGTACATATACCGGGCGCTGGAACACACCGGGCGGATGGATGCCAAGCACAATATCTCTTGTCATCCCGCCGCCTACCGCAGTCACAATGCCAAGCATGCAGACACCGAAAATGTCCATCGATTTTTCCACTCCGACCATCGCTCCGGAGGCTGCAAATGCAATCGTGCCTATGATTTCCATACAAAATATAATGTTTCCCTGTAAGTCCATTTTTAGCAGTGTCCCTCCACAAACATGATTTCTTTTCCAAACATGTTCATCGTATCACGCCTTCTGCAAAAATGCAATGGTCAGAATGACATCATATTGGTAATACATTGCGTCTGTTATTTCATTAAAAACTCACAAAAATCAACATTTCCTTCTCCCACAAAAGTAAAGTAAAGTGCCTGCTTTCCGCTCTTGGGAGTAAACTCTGCCTGATATGTCGTCCATTCCGTGGAAGGCAAAATTGTAATCTTTGCCACTGTTTCACCGTCTCTTACATTGCGGACTTCTATCGTGCCGCTGCCTGTGCCTCTGACTGTCACTGCAATGTGGCTCTGCTCGTCAAAATCAAAATATTTAAATCCTGCCCATGCTCCGTCTCGTAAGTTTGCGATATACTGATCACCATCGCACTCCCTATCTTCACCGCTCTGAGTAAAGTACGGATGTTCTTCTCCAACTTCCGTATCACTTCCATACTGCAGTGTTCCGCTCTTTGAAGAAAGATTACATGCAATCCTTGCCTCATATGTTCCGTTTCCCGGCAATGGTTCACCATTCAGCCCGCAGCTTGTTACTTCCACCTGTGGAATCGTCCCGTCCTCCAGAATCGTGATTTTCTCAGCAATTCCCTGACGTGAAAAAGTGTTACGGTTTGTCTGCCGATGTCCAAAGATATACCACGATCCGTTTATTTCCACCAATCCGCCGTGATTATTCCCTGTATAAGCTATCGCTTCCTCATCTGATACAAGACCTACATCGCCGTTACTCATGATTACCCCGCCGTACTTGTATTCGCCGTCTGGTGTATCGCAGGTGGCATAGCACAAATCATGGCTCTTGACAGAAGAATAAACCAGATAATACGTGTCACCAATCTTTCTCGGGCTGCTGGCCTCATAAAACCCATGTCCTTCAAATCCGGTTCCCTGTGCCACTGATTCACAAGGAGCCACCAATTTTGGCTCAGATTTCACAGTCAGCATATCCTTATCCAATTTCACGCAGTAGGAACCGTCAATCAGCAATGCTTTGCTCATCATCTCCCGCATCATCCCCGGATTCGGTGAAAATCCGGTATACAGATAATAAGTTCCATCTGTATCTCTCAATACCCCCGGATCAAAATTAAAGACGTCCTTCTTTGTCCTGTTCGCTCCATAAAGCGAACCATCTTCATATTTCACATGTCCATAAAATTCATATTTCCCCGCCGGTGTGTCTGATACAGCCACACAGACCGCAGAGGTGCGATGGAGACAATAAAACAAATAATACAGACCGTCGTCTCCCTGCTGTACATCCGGGGCAAACAGATGTTGGCTGCCATCCGCATTCAGGGGATCCTGTGTCGCTTGATAAATGACGCCCTCATATCTCCATGAACCTAAATCGTCTACCGGCGCAGACCAGCCTACATAATCGTTCATGCAGAACTCTGTTCCTCCAAAACGGTCATGACTGCCGAAAATGTACAGACGATCATCAAATACGTACGGTTCTCCGTCCGGCACATACTCATAACTTGGTAAATAAGGGTTGAAAGCTGCTGTTTTCATATTCATCCTCTCTTTCCGGTACTTTTATGTACCTGTTTCTGGCATCCGTGTTTCATATATTCGACATACATATTTCACGAACTCCGAATTATTTTTTCCTATTATGGAGCATATCAAATTTCCGAAGATTTTCATACTGACAATTATCAACTCTATATCTTTATACTCTGCCAGTATAACCGCACTAATGGAATATCCGTCAAATGCCGATGCTGCTTTTTCCAATCTTAGTCAAAATATTTTTGAGTCCAATATCCGTGTTATGGCCTATAATATCGGTCTGCACAATCCAAAGGATGTGGAGAAACTTCGGACGACGATAGAAAAAATGCTATATCACTCATAACCTTTTTCCTGCACACTGCAAGATTTCTACAATACAACTATCCGACATTTTAAAAATCCCGGCGGATTTTGGCTATTCCCGGGATTTTATGTTTGTTTAAAAACTATATATTTACTTTACAAGCAATGACTTTCCGGTCATTTCCGCCGGCTGCTCCATACCCATCAGTTCAATCAATGTCGGAGCAATATCCGCCAGACAGCCGCCCTCTCTCAGCTTATAAGCCGGGTCAGCATTAATCAGGATGAACGGCACCGGATTTGTCGTATGTGCGGTAAATGGTGCGCCAGTCTCCTCGTCAATCAACTGCTCGGCATTTCCGTGGTCTGCACAGAGGAACATTTGTCCATCGACTTCCTTTAATGCCTCCACCGTTCTTCCGACACATTCATCCACAGCCTCGATTGCTTTGATTGCGGCCTCCTGCACGCCGGTATGTCCTACCATGTCCGGATTTGCAAAGTTAATAATAATGACATCATATTTACCGGACTTAATTGCCTCCACCAGCTTATCGCATACTTCATACGCACTCATCTCCGGTTTCAGATCATATGTCGCCACCTTTGGAGATTTCACAAGGATGCGGTCTTCTCCTTCATTCGGCTCTTCAACACCGCCATTAAAGAAGAATGTCACATGCGCATACTTTTCTGTCTCCGCAATACGTGCCTGTTTCAGTCCGTTCTTTGCCAAAAATTCGCCAAATGTATTGGTGATTTTCTCTTTCACAAATGCCACCTGCTTGTTGGCGATTGTCACATCATATTCGGTAAAGCATACAAAAGTTGTCTTAATTCGCTCGCCTCTGTCAAATCCGCTAAACTCATCATCACAAAATGTTCTGGTGATTTCTCTTGCGCGGTCCGGACGGAAATTAAAGAAGATAATGGAATCATCATCTTTTATCGTAGCAATCGGAGCGCCGTCCTTGACAACAACGGTCGGCAGTACGAATTCATCTGTCGTCTCTGCATCGTAAGATGCCTGAATTCCTTCCGGTCCTGACACAGCAGTTTCGCCGATACCCTTGGTCAGTGCAAGATATGCTTTCTCCACACGATCCCAACGGTTATCTCTGTCCATGACATAATAACGTCCCATCACGCTTGCCACGGCTCCGACACCGATTTCTTTCATCTTTGCTTCCAGTTCTTCCACATATCCTTTTCCGGATGCCGGAGGAGTGTCACGTCCGTCTAAGAAACAATGTACATATACTTTCTCGATGCCCTGTCTCTTCGCCAGTTCCAACAAGCCATAAATATGCTCAATGTGGCTGTGCACACCGCCGTCTGATACCAGTCCCATCAGATGAAGGGAGGAATCATTTGCCTTAACATTCTCACATGCTGCCAGCAGCGCTTTATTTTCAAAGAAATCTCCGTCCTGAATTGCCTTCGTAATCTTGGTCAGATCCTGATACACGATACGGCCCGCGCCCATGTTCAAATGTCCGACCTCAGAGTTTCCCATCTGTCCGTCCGGCAGACCAACTGCCATCCCACTGGCATTGCCTTTCACAAACGGATACTCTGCCATCAATTTATCCATCACCGGTGTTTTGCCCTGCACTACCGCATTGCCCTCTGCCTTGTCATTCAATCCATATCCATCCAGAATCATTAATACGGTTGGTTTTTTGCTCATCTTTTTTCTCCTTACTTTCCCTGCTATGGTAAAAAGGGCTGCTCTTTTTACGGATACAGCCCTTCCTTTCATCTGATAATCTGCTTATTTATAGCAAACAATTTTTCCGAAATCTGCTTTCAGGGATGCGCCGCCTACTAATCCGCCGTCGATATCCGGCTGTGCAAACAATTCCGCTGCATTTCCGGCATTGACAGAACCGCCGTACTGGATACGAATAGCCTCTGCGGTTGCCTCATCATAAATCTCAGCGATACATGCACGGATACCTGCGCATACTTCCTCTGCCTGCTCTGTTGTAGCTGTCTTGCCGGTTCCGATAGCCCAGATTGGCTCGTATGCTATTACAGTTTCCTTTGCCTGATCTGCAGTTACATTCTGATATCCGACTTTTACCTGCTGACGGATGAAATCCATCGTCACACCCTGTTCTCTCTGCTCCAGAGTCTCTCCGCAGCACATAATCGGGGTAATACCGTGCTCGATTGCTTTCAGGACTTTTTTATTTACGTCCGCATTGGTCTCGCCGAAATATTCTCTTCTCTCAGAATGTCCGAGAACCACGTATTTTACACCTGCATCTACCAACATATTCGGGGAAATTTCTCCTGTGTATGCTCCGCTTTCCTCAAAATACATATTCTCAGCACCAACCTGGATGTTGCTGCCTTTGACCGCCTCTACAACCGGGATAATATCAATTGCCGGTACGCAGAATACAACGTCCACTTCTTCGTTTGACACCAATGGCTTTAACTCTTCTACCAAAGCAACTGCCTCGCTCGGAGTCTTGTTCATTTTCCAGTTGCCTGCAATGATTTTCTTTCTTGCCATTTTTATATGCTCCTTTTCATCTTTATATGGGTATGTTCACCTTACTAACCTCGCAGTGCTCCTAAGGGGCGCCGCCCTCTAAGCGTTTTACTTATCGTTAGCTGCCGCTACGCCCGGTAATTCTTTTCCTTCCAGAAATTCCAGAGATGCACCGCCGCCTGTGGAGATATGTGTCATCTTATCGCCATAACCAAGCTGGTTTACTGCTGCTGCAGAATCACCGCCGCCGATGATAGTCACTGCATCCGTCTCAGCCAGTGCTTTGGCAACTGCCTCAGTACCTGCTGCGAAATTTGGCATCTCGAAACATCCCATCGGTCCGTTCCATACAACAGTCTTAGCCTCTTTTACAGCCTCTGCATACAATTTAGCAGTCTCCGGTCCGATATCCAGACCCTGCCATCCGTCCGGAATCGCGCCGCAAGCCACAACCTGAGTGTTTGCGTCATTGGAGAAATCATCTGCGATTATATTGTCAACAGGAAGAAGCAGTTTTACACCCTTCTCATCTGCTTTCTTAATCATGTTCAGCGCGTACTCGCAGTAATCAGCCTCCAGAAGAGAATCGCCTACTGTACCGCCCTGTGCTTTTGCGAAAGTATAAGCCATACCTCCGCCGATAATCAGAGTATCTACTTTCTCAAGCAGGTTCTCGATTACGGAAATCTTGCTGGATACTTTTGCACCGCCAAGGATAGCCACGAACGGTCTCTCCGGGTTGTTCACTGCATTTCCAAGGAAATCAATCTCTTTCTGCATCAGATAGCCTACCACTGCAGTGTCCACATACTGTGTCACACCTACGTTCGAGCAGTGTGCTCTATGAGCTGTACCGAACGCATCATTTACAAAAACATCACACAGAGATGCCAGTTCTTTACTGAATGCCTCTCCGTTCTTTGTCTCTTCTGCTCTGTAACGGGTATTCTCAAGAAGAACAATTTCTCCATCTTTCATTGCCTCAACAGCGGCTTTTGCGTTCGGTCCGACTACTTCCGGATCTGCCGCAAACTTTACTTCCTGACCAAGCAGCTCAGACAGTCTGACTGCTACCGGTGCCAGAGACAATTCCGGTTTTGGTTCTCCCTTCGGTTTGCCAAGATGGGAACAGAGAATAATCTTTCCGCCGTCAGCCACCAGTTTTTTAATTGTCGGCAAAGCAGCTACCAGACGGTTTTCATCTGTGATCTTGCCATCAATCAACGGAACGTTAAAGTCGCATCTTACAAGGACTCTCTGTCCTTTTACATTAATATCATCTACGGATTTTTTGTTAAGCATTGTCTTTTCTCCCTTATCTTTTCTAAGCATTGAAAAAAGGTCCGGTCCTACTCTCGAAGACCGGACCCTTTCACTGAGTCTATTCCAGGATCAGCTTACAGTCTTTGTCCGACTTAAGCTCCCAGTAATGTTCCAAAATGTTTGATAGTTCTTACCATCTGGCTGGTGTAAGAATTCTCATTGTCGTACCAGGAAACAACCTGAACCTCTGTGGTTCCGTTGTCAAGCGGCATAGCCATTGTCTGGGTAGAATCGAAAAGAGAACCAAATCTCATACCAACGATATCGCTGGATACGATTTCATCTACGTTGTAGCCAAAGGACTCGTTGGATGCTGCTTTCATAGCTGCGTTGATTTCATCAACGGTAACGGTTCCCTCTACTACTGCTGTCAGGATTGTTGTAGAACCTGTCGGGGTCGGAACACGCTGAGCAGCACCAATCAGTTTGCCGTTCAGTTCCGGAATAACCAGACCGATTGCTTTTGCTGCACCTGTGCTGTTCGGAACGATATTCACTGCTGCTGCACGAGATCTTCTCAAATCGCCTTTTCTCTGCGGGCCGTCCAGTGTCATCTGATCGCCTGTGTAAGCGTGGATGGTGCACATAATACCTGTCTCTTATACACATCTGACGCTGCCGACGATACTCCTTGTG
>CALZPS010000082.1 GCA_945827765.1 uncultured Lachnospiraceae bacterium
CCATACCGGTCGGCAATATATACAATACACATGATATAATTATTTTTTGTCTCGTCAATCGCCTGTGCATCCAGAATCGTACCGGGGGTGACAATACGTACGACATCCCGTTTTACAAGTCCCTTTGCCAGTTTCGGGTCTTCAACCTGCTCACATATTGCCACTTTATATCCTTTGGATACCAGGCGGGTCAGATAACCTTCCACCGCATGGTAGGGAACTCCGCACATCGGAGCCCGCTCATCCTGCCCGCAGTTTTTGCCGGTCAGAGTCAGTTCCAGCTCTTTGGAGGCGATTTTCGCATCTTCAAAAAACATCTCGTAAAAATCACCAAGCCTGTAAAATAAAATGCAGTCCGGGTACTCTTTTTTTGTCTCCAGATACTGCTGCATCATTGGTGTAAACTCAGCCACGTCACGTGTCTCCTTTTCTAAAAATATCCGTTACTAATATATCACTTTTTACAAAATATGAAAAGAGGGTTTTGCCTCGTGATACACCCAATGCAGGAAATATCCGCTAAAAAGAATTCCCAACAGACACAAACCAGAGAACAAAATCAAAAACGGCACACAAATCTGTCCGAATAGCTGAAAAGGCTGATCGGAATAATCCCACACATCCAGGTGCAGCCATTTGTTCACAATGATTCCGGTAGTAAACTCTCCGCAGCCCACAAAGAGCGTACAGCGAATCACTTGTTTCCAGAGTGGATCACGCCAGCTTACCCACACTCCCTGCATTCCGAAAAAAGCCATACACAACCCACCAAGCATCCACATTGTCCAATGAGAAAAACCCCGGAATATCATTTCCAGCGAATAATAAATTGTTCCGCCGATTCCCCACAAAACCAGACCTTCACTCACTCTTTTCATCAAAAAACGTCCTCCCACTGTTTATCTGAAATGATTACTATTGAAAACAACAAAAACAAAATAGTAATCTGATACATAGTGTGGACGCTTTTTTTAAAAATATGTTATGAGCCAAGGCACAAATGGACATAAAAATACATGCTTGCGGTTTTACACACACTCCCCAATGTAGTAAAATCCTTTACATTCTGTCAGTTTTACCGGAACGATTTTGCCGATCAGACTCTCATTTCCCGGAAAATGTACGAGCAGATTATTATCCATTCTCCCGGTTACAAGAGAAGAATCATGGTCGTTTACCGTCTCCACCAGTACATTTTGAATCGTATGCTCAAAACGGCTGCAGGTCTGTGCGGAGATTTCCTGCACGCGAGTAAGCAGTCTGTCAAACCGATCAGTCACCACATCCTGCGGTACCTGATTTTCCATCGTGGCCGCCGGAGTGCCGGTACGTTTCGAATATTGGAAGGTAAACGCACTGTCGTAGCGAACCTGTTCCACCACATCCATCGTCTCCAGAAAATCTTCTTCAGTCTCTCCCGGAAATCCGACGATAATGTCTGTCGTCAGGGAAATGTCAGGAACGGCATCGCGCAGGCGTTTAACAAGCTGCAGATATTGCTCTTTTGTATAGCGACGGTTCATCTTTCCCAGAATCCGTGTACTGCCAGACTGTACCGGCAGATGAAGATGCCGGCAAATTTTTTTAGAACGTGCCATCACATCAATCAGCTCATCGGAAAGGTCTTTCGGATGAGAAGTCATAAAACGAATGCGTTCCAGTCCTTCAATCTTCTCAATTTCCTGCAGCAGAGCGGCAAAGGACATCGGCTCATCCAGTGTTTTACCATATGAATTCACATTTTGCCCCAAAAGCATCACCTCAACCACGCCGTCCGCCACGAGATGTTCGATTTCCCGGATAATATCCTGTGGATTGCGGCTGCGCTCACGCCCGCGCACGTAAGGGACAATACAATAACTGCAAAAATTATTGCAGCCAAACATGATGTTTACCCCGGACTTGAACGGATATTTACGTTCTACCGGTAAATCCTCCACAATTTTGTCTGTATCTTTCCAGATGTCGATGATCATCCGCTCGGATTCCAGCCGCCTTACAAACAGTTCGGCAAATTTATAAATATTGTGCGTTCCAAAGATTAAATCCACGAACCGATAGCTTTTCTGCAGTTTTTCTACTACTTCCGGCTCCTGCATCATACAGCCGCACAAAGCAATCATCATATGCGGATGTTTCTTCTTAACCCGGTTGAGCTGGCCGAGACGGCCGTAAACACGCAGGTTTGCATTCTCCCGGACTGTACAGGTGTTAAAGATAACAAAATCTGCCTGTTCCTCTTCTGTCGTCTCCACATATCCGATCTGCCTCAGAATACCGGAAAGTTTCTCAGAATCGCGGGCATTCATCTGACAGCCAAAGGTAGTGACTACGCAGGTCAATGGGCGCCCCAGACGTTCACTTTCTGCTTTTACATAGGCTCTTGCCCTGGCTATGTAATAATATTGACGCTGCGGTTCCTCCACCGGCGGTTCCTGGGTGAAATCCATCTTATCAAATTCTATCCTATTCTCATACATTATATCGTCGTCCACCTTTCTCAAATGACAAGTTGTCACACGAATTGATTTTGTCCGGCATCATATTGATAGTCAATCTGTTCAAGTGTCCGGCATAGTTCATCCTGTGAAAGTTCCAAATCTTCACACAGCTGATGCAAATTCTCATAATAATCTCTGAGTTTTGTATTGATGACGCTCAAAAGCATCACAGGGTCTTTTGGCAATGATGTTTTCATGATTTGTATATTCCTTTCTCGGTAATCACGATCTCTGTTTTCTGGTCATGTGGTTGGGCGGGAATGTTTTCCAGACACTGAACCGAAAATGCAATCCCGATTGTATGAAAGGACGGATGAGATTTCAAATAGCGGTCATAATAGCCCCCGCCGTATCCCAGACGATTTCCTTCCCGGTCAAATGCAAGCCCCGGAAGCAAAATCAGAACACGTTCCTCATCACCGGCGCACCATGGTTCTTTATCGTCTTCAGGCTCCAAAATACCAAACGCTCCCGGTGAGAGTTCCCGGCGGGAGTGAATTGTAAAGAACTCCATCGTCTCCTGTGTAAGGACTTTAGGAACAACAACCCGCTTTTGGGCTGCCCATGCAGCGTCCATGAGCATAGATATGTCCGCCTCCCCTTTGAAGGCAACATAACAACAGACTGTATCGCACTCCTGAAAAAAAGGATGTTGTATGATATGCGACACAATCTGTTCACTGTAACGCTCTCTTATCGATTCGGGCAGTGCCGTCCTGACATTTCTGGCAATTCGCCTAATTTCCGACTTTTGTTCCATGTTTTTCCCCGAGATTTATGATTTTCCCATCACTTTCTTTGATATCAATAGAATCAAGCTGACTCTTTAAATTTCCTCGAATTGCCGCCAGATACTCTGTTCGCAGGAGCTTTTGCTCCTTCTTCTCTGCCTCTGTCAGTCCTTCCGCTTTTGATTTGCGATATAACTCATTGATCCGCTTTATCTTCTGTTCATCCATAACTTTCCCTCTCCTTAACTGGAATAATTTTCAAGGAAACCGTATAACTCCTTGAGATTCCTGACATATTTTCCCTCTGTAATTTCTCCCTGTATCTCTGCCGGCAGTGTCATCAGTTCAATGTCCGTCACCTCATAAATCGTATGTCTGTCCGCATAATAGACAACAACAAATCCGTGCAGATGAGAAAGATAATATCCTTTATTCTGTACTGTGTCTGTCTCTCCCTGTGCGCTCACACTCTGCGGCACGGAAGTGACGGCGGAAGTATCCTCCTGCTGTTTTTGCGCATATCGATAGCTGTATTGATAGCCGAATCCAATCAATGTAGTGAACATGACAAGTGCAATCAAGAATATGACTTTGTACGTTCTCTTCATAAGCCAACACCTCTTTTTCACATAGTATCGGCTTTTTGCCTGCTTTTTATACAGTTTTATCGACCTGACTGCTTTTCCTGCGGCAGCAGGTGCAATTTTTTACTCAGCATATAAATCCGTCTTCCCTGCGGCAAAGCGATTATATCTTCCTCGGAAAGTGCTCCCAATTTCAAAATTGCCACTGCATAAACGATAATTGCTGCCAGAACAGAGATTCCGGTGGCAACGAATCGTCCGCCGACTGCCACTTCCATGACCTGATAGACCAGATAGGTAATCACCCCCATAATCAAAGAGGCAATCAAAGGCTTTAAGAATGTCTTGTCCCACTCCTGTCGATATCCGCAGGCTATGCGGATAGAACGGATATCCAGTACACACATACAAAGTGAAAATATAATATTGCTCACCACCACGGCATAAATATTCCATTTGAATACCACCAGCATAACAACCAGCGAAATCAGATGAATGACTAATGAAATTGCCGCGTTTTTGGCAGGATCCGTCAATTTGTTAATTCCCTGCAAAATAGAATTCATAACGGTCGACCATCCATAAAGCACCACAGTGATTGCACCGATTGCCAGAAGTAAGGCCGGTGTTTCGCTGTGGTCGTTATATAAAAACACCATCAGCGGGGATGCCAGTACCACAAATCCCACAAAACAAGGAAGAGCAATCAACATCGTAAGTCTTGTGCTCTGCGCAATTTTTTCATGAATCAACGCTTTATCGCGCACGGTGTAAGCTGCTGTCAGACTGGGAATGACTGATGCCGCAAGACCATTGGCCATCGCCAGCGGAACATTAATCAGAGTATTGTATTTTCCGGTGAAAATACCAAGCAGTGCAATATATTCTTTTTCTGTGTATCCCTGCATCGCCATGATTTTATTGAACAGCGTCATGTCCAAAATCTGGTTGATATTATAGATTGCGGTGCTGAAAATCACCGGCAGCGTAGTCAGCAGCAAAATCTTCAAAAGGCGCGGATAGGATTCTGTCCGGTGTCTGGTATCCCGTCTGATCTGCCTGTGGATAATCGCGCGGTATGTATAGAGCGTGAAAATCAAAAATACTAAAGCAAACGTAGAGCCAATCACCGTTCCCAGTGTGGCTCCTGCCGCTCCGTATGCAGGACCCAACAATTCCTCCCCTGCTTTTTTTGCCTCCTCCGCTCCGATTCGTATCATGACACTGGCACCGGCAAGACCCACAATGGCGTTGGTGATCTGCTCGATAATCTGTGAGACGGCAGTCGGAATCATCGTGCCCAGCCCCTGAAAATATCCACGCAGCACACCCAGTACCGCCACGGTAAAAAGTCCCACTGCCAGAACACGCAGTGCATAGGCGCTAAAAGGAGACTCCATTATATTGGCAGAGATGAAATCTGCTCCCATAAAAATCAGGACAGCCGCCAAAATTCCAATCACGACGGCAAACACCATGGAGCAAATAAACACACGAAATGCATTTTTCTTTTGTCCGGCGGCCATCCTTGCCGACACCAGTTTGGAAACGGCAATCGGCAGACTAAATGAAGAAAGCATTAATGTCATCGCATAAACTTCGTAGGCATACCCATAATATCCATTACCTTCGTCTCCCAAAATATTGGTCAACGGAATCCTGTAAAGGACACCAATGATTTTGACGACGACAGCAGCAATCGCCAAAATTGCTCCCTGTACCAGGAAATCATCATTTTTGGATTTTTTTGAACTCTGTAAATCAGCCATATATATATATCTATCCTCCGTAACTTGACAGATTTAACCCGAAAGCATTTATCGGACACTTCTCATCGTAAAATTCGCAGCTCCTCCAGAATTTTTTGCTGCCGTTGTTCCATTTCCTCACGCTGCGCGTCCTCAACATGGTCATAGCCAAAAAGGTGCAGCATGCTATGGGCAATCAGAAAAGCGAACTCCCGACGCACACTGTGACCGTACTCCTCCGCCTGCGCAAGTACTTTGGGCTTGCAAATCACAATATCACCCAGCATCAACTCGCCGGATTCAGGGTTGAATGCCTCCTGCTGCTGTTCAAATGCTGAAAAGTCACCCGGAGTCTCATACTCTAACATTGGGAAAGACAGCACATCCGTTGATTTGTCAATCTGACGGAACATCCGGTTCATTTCCCTTATTTCCTCCTCGTCTGTCAATAACAGATTAATCTCTGCCTCATAAGGACAGCCTTCGTACTCCAGAGCAGCCTCGGTGACCAGTTTCGCAATCTCTTCTGTATCAATCGGCAATGTAGACGTGCCTTCTTCTTCCATATATAAACTCATAATTTCTTCTTCCGTGCAGCGACCTTGCCTGTACGGTTTCCTTTCTTTTCGTACTCCTCGTAAGCTTTCACAATCTGTTGTACCAGCGGATGGCGCACCACATCGCGGCTGGTCAGCGTGCAGATGCTGATACCCTCAATTCCTTTCACAACTTTCACAGCCACATCAAGACCGGATATCACTCCTGCCGCCAAATCCTTCTGTGTGGAGTCTCCCGTAATCACAACCTTGGAACCGAATCCGATACGTGTAAGAAACATCTTCATCTGTGCCGGAGTCGTATTCTGAGCCTCATCCAGAATAATGAAAGCATTGTCCAATGTTCTTCCGCGCATATAGGCAAGCGGTGCAACCTCAATCAACCCTTTCTCGGAGTTCTTGATGAAACTTTCCGCTCCCATGATCTGATACAGTGCATCATAAAGCGGGCGCAGATAGGGATCAATCTTACTTTGCAGATCACCGGGCAGGAATCCTAACTTTTCTCCTGCCTCAATCGCCGGGCGCGTGAGGATTATTCTGCCCACCTCATTTTTCTTAAAAGCAGTAATCGCCATCGCCATCGCCAGATAAGTCTTGCCTGTAC
>CALZPS010000083.1 GCA_945827765.1 uncultured Lachnospiraceae bacterium
ACGGTGAGTCAAGTGTTATACTGAAAGAAAATGAAACGGAGCGGAGGTCATATAGGATGACGAGATTAGAGCAGCAGATTCAGTTTATTGTGGAAATTGACAAAGTAAAACAGATTTTCCGCCAGACCTATTTGTCAGATGCGGCACGCAAGGAAAATGATGCGGAACACTCGTGGCATATCGCTTTGATGGCATTTATGCTGAAGGAATATGTGACAGAACCGGTGGATGTGATGCGGGTGATGATTATGGTGTTGATACACGATCTGGTCGAGATAGATGCCGGGGATACCTATGCATATGACCCGGAGGGGGCGAAGACAAAAGCAGAGCGGGAGCAGAAAGCGGCAGAGAGGATTTTCGGTCTGCTGCCGGAAGATCAGGGTGCCTATTTTAAAGGGCTGTGGGAAGAATTTGAAGAATACCGGACTTCCGATGCAAAATATGCTCATCTTCTGGATAACTTCCAGCCATTGCTGTTAAACGATGCCTCGGGCGGGAAAAGCTGGGAGGAGCACAGTGTGAAAAAGTCCTGGATTTATAAAAGAAATGAAAGAATGGAAGAGACTTCTCCGGAAATCTGGCATTATATGCAGGAAATCATTGACAGACATCTGAAAGCAGGACGGGTGATTGATGAGTGAAAACAGCAGAAACCGGTTCGGAAGGAGGCAGAAAGCAATGTATGAAACAGAAGTGGAACAGCTGCAGAGAATGATAGATGAGAGCAGCCGCATCGTATTTTTCGGCGGCGCAGGGGTATCCACGGAGAGCGGGATCCCGGATTTTCGCAGTGCCGACGGTATTTACCGTCAGCAGTACCGCTATTCTCCGGAAGAAGTAGTAAGTCACAGTTTTTTTATGAGATATCCGCAGGAGTTTTATGAATTCTACAAAGAAAAGATGATGATTCTCGATGCCAGGCCGAACCCCGCACATCTTAAACTCGCCGAATTGGAACGGGCAGGCAAACTGTCAGCCGTGGTTACGCAGAATATTGACGGTCTTCACCAGGCGGCGGGCAGCCGTAATGTGTATGAGCTCCACGGCAGTATCATGCGTAATTACTGTATGGACTGTCACACATTTTACGGAGCACAGGAAGTCAAAGCATCCGAGGGGATTCCCCGATGTACAAAGTGTGGCGGAATCATCAAACCGGATGTCGTGCTTTATGAGGAAGGGCTGGACTCCCGGGTGATAAACGGTGCGGTAAAGACAATTCGTGGGGCGGACATGATGATTATCGGCGGTACTTCCCTGGTTGTGTATCCGGCGGCGGGATTCATTGACTATTTTGAAGGGAAATACCTGGTTGTGATCAACAAATCTGAGACGGGGCGAAATGTACATGCGGATCTGATGATATCTGCACCAATCGGAGAGGTCCTGGGGCAGATATCGGTTCATCCATAGCCATTTGTGGATAGCGCGGTGAAAATGCCTTTTCGTGTTATGCGGGATCTTTGAACATAAAAATCATGCTTGTCTGTAGTTTGTGTCAACCTGTCCCTGAACTTATATAAGGAGAAACAAGGAAAATATATAAGAAAAAATAATGAATACGCTTGGGTGTTTGCGTTGACTTCTCATTGGTAAACGAGTAAGATGAATCTGTACATGGCTGTCCAATGTCGGAATATGATGGTTCGATAAAGGATGGCTTTTTTAGAAAAAGGAGGAAAATCGAATGAAAAAGAAATTATTAGGCGTATTGTTAAGCGCTGCGATGGTCATGGCTCTTGTTGCAGGATGCGGAGCTCCGGCGGCATCGGATGACGGCGGCAGCAAAGATGACGTGAAGACTGAGGAAAGAGGCCCGATTGCCAAAGAGGATATTAAAGTCGGTTTCGTGCATATTGGTGATGCGAGTGATATGGGATATACTTACAATCATGAGCAGGGAACCAAAGAGATGCAGGAGGCACTCGGATTGAGCGATGACCAGATTATCACCAAATATAACGTACCGGAAGGTTCTGAGTGTGAGACAGCGTTGAGAGAACTGGCAGAGGCAGGATGCAACATTATCTTTGCTACCAGTTTCGGACATGAGGATTATGTGATGGAAGTTGCGCCGGATTATCCGGAGATTGAGTTCTGTCATGCTACAGGTGTTCAGGCTTCAGGTTCTGATTTGAAGAATGTTCACAACTATTTTGCATCGATTTATGAGGCTCGTTACCTTGCAGGCATCGCTGCAGGCCTCAAGACAGAGACAAATAAACTGGGATATGTGGCGGCATTCCCGTTCGCGGAGGTTATCAGCGGATATACTGCATTCTATCTGGGAGCAAAGAGTGTGAATCCGGATGTGACGATGGATATTATGTATACAAACTCATGGAATGATCCGACCGTGGAATCACAGGTGGCTTCTGCCCTGATTGAGCGCGGATGTGATGTGATCTCCCAGCATTCCGATTCCACAGCTCCGGCAACGACCGCTGAGGAAAAAGGTGTTTGGCAGGTTGGATACAACAATGACATGATCAGTGCAGCCCCGAAGGCATCCCTGATTTCTGCACGCATTGACTGGGGCATCTATGTGACAGAGGCTGTTCAGGCTATGATTGATGGTGATGAGATTCCGGTTGACTGGTGTAAAGGTCTTAAGGACGGAGCCGTATATCTGTCCCCGTTGAACGAGGATATCGCTGCTGAGGGAACTCAGGATGCGATTGACGCAGCAAAGGAGAAACTGATTTCAGGTGAACTCCATGTATTTGCCGGACCGCTCAAAGGTGTAAGCCCGGATGGTGAAGAATACGAGGTCAAAGAGGGTGAATATTACCCCGAGCAGGAAAAAGTTTCTGCACCGAGCTGGCAGTATATTGTTGAAGGCTGTAATGTGATTGAATAAAAGTTATGTTTCACAGCCACATTGAGATCGCAGCAATATAATTGTTCTTTTTTAAAGAGCAAGACCCTCAGGGCAGGGCGCTTATAGCGGCCCTGCCCTTTTTAAACGTAACTATTCAGTTTTGACAGATACATGACTGGATAGATGCCTTTTGTATGTATTGAAACCATGAAGGAGGAGAGTACTTTGGCAGAAACGAAAAAATTGGCAGTGAAGATGCACAAAGTGACAAAGACATTCGGCAAAGTCATTGCCAACAAGGATGTGGACTTGGAGCTTCGGGAGGGAGAAATTCTGGCATTGCTTGGCGAAAATGGCAGCGGAAAGACGACATTGATGAATATGTTGTCGGGCATCTATTTTCCCGATTACGGAGAAATTCATATCCATGGAGAGTCGGTGACAATCTGTTCGCCAAAAGATGCATTTGCACTGGGAATCGGAATGATTCACCAGCACTTCAAACTGGTAGATGTGTTGACTGCTGCAGAAAATATTGTTCTTGGTCTGGATGGCGGCTTGACGGTCAACCGTAAAGAGGTCAACCGAAAAGTTGCAGAGCTGGCACAGCGTTATGGGTTTGAAGTGGACCCGGCAAAAAAGATTTATAATATGGCTGTATCTGAAAAACAGACGGTAGAGATTCTCAAAGTGTTATACCGCGGAGCGGATATCTTGATTTTGGATGAGCCGACAGCTGTGCTGACTCCGCAGGAAACGGAAAAATTATTTGCCGTCCTGCGCAATATGAAGAAAGACGGAAAATCTATCATTATTATTACTCACAAACTGAACGAAGTAATGTCTATTTCCGACCGTGTGGCGATTCTGCGCAAAGGGGAATATATCGGTGTGGTAAATACTGCTGAGACGAACCAGTCACAGCTGACAGAGATGATGGTAGGCCGTCCGATCAACTTGAAAATCGACAGACCGCAGGTGAAGAAAAAAGAGGCTCGTCTAAAAGTGGTTGATCTGACCTGCCTAAATGGAGACGGTGTGAAAGCGTTGAACAATGTATCGTTTACCGCACACGGCGGTGAGATACTTGGCGTGGCTGGCATAGCCGGCAGCGGGCAGAAAGAACTTTGCGAGGTGATTGCCGGTCTGCATCCTGCTATCGGCGGCTCCGTGTTGTTTACCGGAGAACATAACGGAGAACCAATCAAGGAACGTATTCTGGAGCTGAAACCGGATGAGATTGCCAAAAGGGGAATTGCTATGGCATATGTCCCGGAAGACCGGCTGGGTATGGGACTGGTTGCCAATATGGATATGACGGACAACGTGATGCTTCGCAGTTATAAAGAGAATAAAGGTATTTTTGTGGACCGCAAGACACCACGGGCGTTGTCGGAAAAACTGATAGAAGAGCTGGAAATCGTGACACCGGGCGTTGATACACCGGTGGGCAGGCTGTCCGGAGGAAATGTGCAGAAGGTACTTTTGGGGCGTGAAATTGCCTACGAACCCTCTGTCCTGGTTGTGGCATATCCCGTTCGTGGATTGGACATCAATTCCTCTTACCGGATTTATGATTTGTTGAACGAGCAGAAGAGGAAGGGCGTAGCGGTCATATTTATCGGTGAAGACTTGGATGTGCTGATGGAAATATCAGACCGTCTGATGGTAATGTGCGGCGGCAGAATCAGTGGGATCGTCAATCCTCGGGAGGTGACGAAGGATGAGATAGGTCTGATGATGATTCATGTCGGAGAGGAAAAGACGGATGATGAGGAGGTGGAAGAATGAGTAAAATTCATGGAAAAGTAAGAGAACCGCTCCTTCGTATGGCGAAAAGGGACGGAATCTCCAGTCAGAAAGCGTGGCTGATTCGTGGAATCGCTTTTTTGTTGTCACTGATGACAGGGGCACTCATGATTCTGGCTTTGGGGCATAATCCTCTCGCTGTGTATCAGGCGATGATTGTCGGTGCGTGTGGTTCGGGTACGGTACTTCAGGAAACTGTAAAAATTGCGGTGCCGCTCCTCATAACGGCGATTGGTATTTCTTTTGCATTTAAAATGAAGTTCTGGAATATCGGGGGCGAGGGTCAGATATTGGTCGGTGCAGTTGCGGCAGGATATTTTGGATTGTTCACGGCGCACATTTTTCCCAAAGTTCCGCTGGTATTGCTGATGATGACCGCAGGCATGCTTGCGGGAGGAATTTATGGTTTGATCCCCGCGGTGTGCAAGGCAAAATGGGGAACAAACGAGACTTTATTTACCCTGATGCTTAATTATATTGCATTGGCATTCATCAAATACTTGATGAACGGACCGTGGAAAGCACCGGGCAGCAGTTACCCGAAGATTGCCATGCTGGTGAAAGGGGCGCGCCTTACAAAAATATTAGGTGTCCACTGGGGGTGGATTCTGGCATTGATTCTGGTTGTGGTATCGTCCATTTACCTGAAAAAGACGAAACAGGGGTATGAGATTGCCGTGGTCGGCGAGAGTAACAATACGGCGCGGTATGCAGGCATCAATGTCAGCAAGGTGTTCGTTCGTACCATGTTCATTTCCGGTGCATTGTGCGGACTGGTAGGAATGCTGCAGTTTGCGGGTGCCGATTATACACTTACCGAGGGTACGGCGGGAGGAATTGGATTTACTGCCATTACGGTAGCCTGGCTGGCAAAAATGAACCCTTATGGAATGCTGATTGTTTCTGTATTTATTGCAATACTGGAGAGAGGTGCCAACGCCATCCAGACACAATTTAAGATTCCGTCTTCTGCAGCAGACCTTTTGATCGGTATTATCCTGTTCTTTATGCTGGGATGCGAATTCTTTATTTCTTACCGTCTGATCCTGCGGGGAAAGGAGGAGAAAGATGCTTAATACATTAAATAGCTTATTTATCGCGGCTGTATTGGCCGGTACTCCCCTTTTGCTGGGTGCATTAGGAGAAATTTTGACGGAAAAAGCCGGAAACCTTAATCTTGGTGTGGAAGGTATGATGTTCATGGGAGCCATCAGTGGATTGGCAGGTTCCTATTATTATGAGCAGGCTGTGATAAAGGCAGGTCAAACACCCAATGGGGCGGTTTCCGCTCTGATTGCATTGATCTGCGCATTTCTTGCGGGAATGGGTGGCGCGTTGATTTATAGTTTCCTGACGATTACACTGCATGCAAATCAGAATGTAACCGGTCTTACACTGACTATTTTCGGTACCGGCTTCGGCAACTTTTTCGGAGAGTTCCTTGGTCAGAGAGCGGGCGGATATGTGGCGGTTGGTGCTGTGACAAAATCTGCATTTTCCACGTTGAAGATACCGGTTTTGTCTGATATCCCGATACTCGGAAAACTACTGTTCAGTTATAACTGGATGGTTTATTTTGCTGTGATACTGGCAATTGCGATGGCGTGGTTCTTCAGCAAATCCCGCGTGGGACTGAACCTGCGGGCAGTCGGTGAAAGCCCGGAAACGGCAGATGCAGCGGGTATCGACACGACAAAATACAAATATCTGGCAACAGTCATCGGCGGTGGAATCTGCGGCATTGGAGGTATGTACATGAGTATGGTGACGACTTCCGGTGTATGGGTACACGGGTGTGTTAGCGGTTATGGCTGGCTGGCGGTAGCACTTGTTATTTTTTCAACCTGGAGCCCTGCGCGTGGTATCGTGGTGGCACTGGCATTTGGCGGATTGACAGTCATGCGGATGTATGTAAATATTCCGGGACTCCCGGCGCAGATTTACGATATGCTGCCGTATGTGGCAACGATTTTAGTGCTCGTGATTACCAGCATGCGTGAGAGTAAGGAACATGCACCTGTCTCTTATACACATCTCCGAGCCCACGAGACCGTACTAGA
>CALZPS010000084.1 GCA_945827765.1 uncultured Lachnospiraceae bacterium
GTCAGGTACGGTGATATACGTTGGTATCATCCGTGCATATGAGTTGAGGGCAGTCTCTTTGCGTACCGCAGAAATACAAAATCAATGTACGATTCTTTGTGATCAGTTATATAGTTATGATTATCTGTCGGATAATTCTTCCGAAGTAATTAATTCCAGCCTTACACAACTGACGAATATTTACAGCGGACGCGTGATGATTGTCAATCAGGATTTGAGAGTGATAAAAGACACGTACTCACTTGACGAAGGAAAAACTATCGTTGCGCAGAGTGTCATCTTGTGTATGCAGGGGCAGAGCACCAGCTATCATGACAAAAAAAATCATTATATAGAGGTGACTTCGCCTATTACAGAAAGTGGCTCAGACCGGATTATCGGAGTGATGCTGGCAAGTGTATCCACGGATACAATCGAGGACAGCCTGCGTATTTTCCATACAAAGGGTCTAACCTTATTGATGGTGGTCTATATTTTGGTGGCGGTGATATCGCTGTTATTGTCTGAGCAGTTTGTACGGCCATTGAAACATATAGCGAAAGAACTGGAAAATGCTACGGAAGGCTACGAGTGGGATGGACTGCATGAAGAAACTTACGCGGAGACAAGACAGATCTCAGATGCATTTAACAAATTATTCGGACGGCTGCGGCAGCTCGATCAGTCAAAAGAAGAATTTGTGTCCAATGTCTCCCATGAACTGAAGACTCCGCTGGCATCAATGAAGGTGCTGGCTGATTCGTTGGTTTTTCAGGATAATGTACCGGTGGAATTGTATGAAGAATTTATGCGGGACATTGCCAAAGAAATTGACCGGGAGAATGAAATCATCAACGATCTGCTGACTTTGGTGAAGATGGATAAGACAGCACAGAATTTAAATATCAGCCAGACGAATGTAAATGATTTGCTGGAACTGATTCTAAAACGGCTCAGACCGATTGCCGAGAGTAAAAATGTGGAAGTGATACTGGAAAGCTTTCGTCCTGTGACGGCTGAGATAGACGCGGTCAAAATCACGTTGACGATTTCCAATCTTGTGGAGAACGCCATCAAATATAACAGGGAGAATGGGTGGGTACATGTTTCGCTGAATGCGGATCATAAATTCTTCTATGTAAAAGTGGCGGATTCCGGAATAGGCATCCCGAAAGAAGATCAGGAGCATATTTTTGAACGATTTTACCGTGTGGACAAATCACATTCCAGGGAAATAGGAGGTACCGGTCTGGGACTTTCCATTGCCAGAAATGCGGTGCTGATGCACAGAGGTTCCATCAAGGTGTACAGTGAGCCGGGCGAAGGAACGACATTTACCGTGCGGATTCCTCTGTTCCATGTATCTGCTTAGTAGGAGATGAAGAAAATGAAAAAGTATAGGTGTGTAACAGCGGGTATTGTTGTACTGGCCATAGTTTTGTTGTCAGCGGGTTGTTCAAGACGAACCGGAGTGAAAGCAGGTGATGAATATATTTATTGCCTGAACGGAGAACGTACCGGTCTGGAGCGGGTCAGCTATGTGATAGAGCCAGATGAGACAGAAAAAATGATGGATGCAGTGCTGGAAGAACTGGCAAAACCGGCGGAGGAGATCTATTATAGTCCGGCAATCCCGGAAAGTGTGAAGGTGCAGGGAACAAGTATAAAATATGCCATTGCTACTGTAGATTTTGACAGAGCATACATGGATATCTCCCCACTGGAAGAGAAACTGGTTCGTGCGGCAGTAGTACAGTCGCTTCTGCAGATACCGGAAATCAATGGAGTTATTTTTACCGTGGACGGGGAAAGCTTAAAGGACGCTCGGGGAGTAAAAATCGGTGTAATGAATGAAAATGATTTTGTGCAAAATGAAGGCGGCTCTTTAAGTTCATATAAGGAGACGACATTGTCTTTGTACTTTACCGATGCGACCGGGGAAAAGCTGGTGCAACAAGATGTAAAGGTGAAGTATAACAGTAATATTTCCCGGGAAAAAGTTATCATGGAAAAGCTGATGAATGGACCAAAGAAAGGAAGTGCATATCCGACCATCAATTCGGAGACAACGCTTTTGAGTGTGACAGTCAAAGATGATATTTGCTACGTGAATTTTGACGGAGAATTCTTGAATGGTGTCAATGAGGCAAAACCGGAAATCACAATATATTCGATTGTGAATTCGTTGACAACCGGTACATCGGCGGATAAAGTGCAGATTATGGTTAACGGGGAAAAGAATGTAAAATACAAGGAGAAAGTGGATTTGTCCCAGCCGTTTAGCTGGGATGATTCGTGGATGGCGGGTGAAGAATAACGCACGTAAAGATCATGATAAAGGCTAATGCGAAGAGAGCATGAAAAATGCGTGCTATGAAAGTGTATAAAGAAAGGAGGCCGCATGAGAGAAAGACCGTTATGTACGGCGGCGGTTATTCTTCTGGCGATACAGTGGATTCTGGTCGGAGGTTTGGGTCTTTCTAAGGACTTAAAACCTTCCGGACTGGAACAATATGTCCGGGCAGGCGACACGGTTATGGTATGTGGACAGGTGTATCGCAGAGAGGAAAAGAATGGTTATGACATTTATTACATGAAGGACAATCAAGTCTTTCTAAATAGCAGTGCGGAACAAAAAATAAATCTTTCTGAGTATGCGGGGCAGAATGAATTTGCCCCTGAACAGTTCAATAGTCAGGAAACACCTGACATCATAAAGGAATCGAAGATTCTTGTTTATGTCAAACAAAATACTTCAAAGACAGAACAATCCGGTAACAAGTCAATCACGGAGACAGGAAATATCATATGGGTGGAGGGACAAGTCTCTTTTTTTGAGAAACCCACAAATCCGGGAAATTTCAATCAAAAATTGTATTATCAAAAGCAGGGACTCCATGCTGTGATATGGGCAGAAGAGGTCCAAATAAAAGAACATTGTGTTTTTCAGATTCGGGAGAAGATGACTCAGATACGCATGGAATGGAAACAGCTTCTGACGGATACGATGGGAGAATTATACGGCAGCAGTATGAGCGCTATTTTGCTGGGAGATAAAAGCGAACTCGATACAGATGTGAAAAAACTATATCAAAAAAGTGGAATCGGACATATTCTTGCTATTTCGGGGCTTCACATGTCCTTTTTGGGAATCGGTCTGTATCATTTGCTGCGAAAGTCAGGAGCAGGTTTTTCTGTGGCAGGAATTGCCGGTATTTCAATGTTGTTTTTCTATTCTTTGATGATTGGGGCAGGCGTGTCTGCTCTGCGGGCAATGATTATGTTTACAGTGCGCATGGGTGCAGAGATTCTCGGCAGGGATTATGATCTGCCCACATCCTTGTCTTTGGCAGCAATTGTAATCACATTTTGGCAGCCTCTAAATCTTTTGGATACAGGTTTTTGGCTGTCATTCGGAGCAATTTTGGGGATCGTTATGGTCAATCCGATACTGGAAAAATGGCGGTGGATACCAAAAGTCCTTTCACCGGGGCTGGCAATTCAGGTGACATTGCTTCCGATTATGCTAAATGCCTATTTTGAAATCTCCCCGTGGTCGGTACTTCTGAATCTGTTCGTGATTCCTCTGATGTCTGTGGTGTTGGCGCTGGGGCTGGCTGGTTCACTGCTGTATATCATATGGCAGCCCGGCGGAATGTTGCTGCTGCAGCTATGCAAGGGAATCCTCTGGTTGTATGAAAAAGGCTGCGAGGTGACAATGGAACTGCCGTTTTCCCGGCTGGTAATCGGACAACCTCCCAAATGGGCGATGGTGTTATATTATGTAATATTAGTGGCATTGTGGCTTATGGCAGTACAGGGGAAAAGATGTCTGGCAATATCGCCGGTATTACTTGCCGTTATATTCTGCATTTTTTCGTTCAATTCTCATGGAAGATGCGGACAACTGAAAGTGACGATGGTGGATGTGGGACAGGGGGACGGACTTTATATTCGAACCCCGGGCGGACGGCATTATTTTGTGGATGGAGGAAGCTCGGATGTATCTAATGTGGGAACATATCGGTTGGAACCCTTTCTGGAATCTCAGGGTGTGGGAACACTGGACTATGTTCTCATTTCCCACGGTGACAAAGATCACTTAAATGGAATTGAGGAAATGCTGGCAAATCAGCGATATGGAATCCGTATTGATACACTGGTGCTTCCGGAAAAGCAAGTGCTGGATGATACATTGCAGAAATTGGCCGGAACAGCAAAAGAAAACGGCACGAGGGTCGTTATGATAAGCTCCGGAAAATGTCTGAAAGAGGAAAGTAAGGAGACAAAAAAAGAGGACTTTACATTAACCTGTCTGGCTCCTGCCGCAGATTCCGGAGGAGAAACCGGCAATGCCGCCTCGATGGTGCTGGCACTTCGGTATGGGGCATTTGATATGTTGTTTACCGGTGATTTGGAAGGTATGGGCGAAGAACGATTGATAGAGACCAGGACATTGTATGATATCGATGTGCTCAAGGTGGCACATCATGGTTCAAAAAATTCCACGTCTGAGACATTTCTGCAATGGACAACACCGGAAATAGCGTTTATCTCGGCGGGAAAAGACAACTCTTACGGTCACCCGCATGAAGAGACCATACAAAGACTGGAGAAGATTGGATGTCAGATTTACAATACGCAGGAGTGCGGAGCAGTGACCGTGACAAGCGATGGAAAAGCAATGCGCGTGGAGTGTTATGCAAATTTCCGTTAATATAGGAAAATATTTTGCAAAATAGAATGTTTTCTTATATAATATAGAAGTTATGAAAAGTTTGAATGAAGATTTAAAATCAGGACAATTGAAACAGGTTTATCTTCTCTACGGCGAGGAGGATTATCTGAAAAAGCAGTACCGGGAACGGCTGACAAAGGCATTGCTGCCGGAAGGCGACACTATGAATTTTGCCCGTTATGAAGGGAAGGGCGTGGATGTGAAAGAGGTAATCGACTTGTCAGAGACAATGCCGTTCTTTGCCAATCGTCGTCTGATTGTGTTTGAAAACACGGGTTTTTTTAAGAGTGCAGGAGCTGAGTTGGCAGATTATATCAAGGAGATGCCGGATACAACGTACTACTTGTTTGTGGAAAGTGAAGTGGACAAGCGCAGCAAGCTTTATAAGTCTGTGCAGGCAAAGGGGCGTGCCGTGGAGCTGGGAGTACAGGATGAAGGGACGCTCAAGCGCTGGATTGCGGGAAAAATGCGCGATGAGAAGAAACAAATCAGCGAACAGAGCATCGTCTATTTTCTGGGTAAAGTGGGCACGGATATGGAAAATATTACGAAGGAGCTGGAAAAGCTGTTCTGTTATACGTTGGACAGAGAGACGATTACCAGAGAAGATGTGGATGCGGTCTGTGTGACGCAGATTTCCAATCATATTTTCGATATGGTCAATGCAGTGACAGAAAAGAAACAGCGAAGGGCACTGGAGTTGTATTATGAATTGCTGGCGCTGAAGGAGCCTCCGATGCGTATTTTGTTTTTGATGACCAGACAGTATCGGCTTTTGTATCAGGTCAAGCAGTTTCAGCAAAAAGGATACGCTCGCAAGGAAATAGCTGCCAAAGCCGGGCTGCATCCGTTTGCTGTGGGTAAATATATGGATCAGGCAAAACTGTTGAAAAATGTAGAATTACTTGGTATTCTGGAAGACGCGGCGGATCTGGAAGAACGGGTGAAGACCGGGCTTTTGACAGACACGCTGGCGGTCGAGATTTTTATCGTGAGATATTCTCAGTGAATAATAGATTGGAGGAATAAACGTGGCAGGAATAGATCAGAGTAAAATTCGAAACTTTTGTATTATCGCTCACATTGATCACGGCAAATCGACACTGGCGGATCGGATTATTGAAATGACCGGGCTGTTAACCAGCCGGGAGATGCAGGCGCGGGTGCTGGACAATATGGATTTGGAGCGGGAAAGAGGTATCACCATCAAGGCACAAGCTGTACGCACTGTGTATAAAGCAAAGGACGGGGAAGAATATATTTTTAATCTGATTGATACCCCGGGACATGTCGATTTCAACTATGAGGTATCCAGAAGTCTGGCAGCCTGTGACGGCGCGATTCTGGTAGTAGATGCGGCACAGGGGGTGGAGGCGCAGACATTGGCCAATGTTTATCTGGCACTGGATCATGATCTGGATGTGATGCCTGTCATCAACAAGATTGATCTGCCGAGTGCAGAGCCGGACCGGGTGAAAGAGGAAATAGAGGATATCATCGGGCTGGACGCACAGGATGCGCCGTTGATTTCAGCCAAGACGGGGCTGAATGTGGAAGATGTTCTGGAGCAGATTGTCAAACAGATACCGGCGCCGACCGGCGATGCATCCGCTCCGCTGCAGGCATTGATTTTTGATTCCGTTTATGATTCGTATCGGGGTGTCATTGTGTTCTGTCGGATCATGGAAGGTACGATTCGCAAGGGAACACCGATTTTAATGATGGCGACCGGAGCAAAAGCGGAGGTCGTGGAAGTGGGATATTTCGGTGCGGGGCAGTTCATTCCGTGTGACGAGCTGAGTGCCGGAATGGTCGGATATATTACTGCCAGTCTCAAAAATGTCAAAGATACCCGTGTGGGTGATACAGTGACCAATGCGGATGCACCATGCAGTGACTGTCTCTTATACACATCTGACGCTGCCGACGATACTCCTTGTGTA
>CALZPS010000085.1 GCA_945827765.1 uncultured Lachnospiraceae bacterium
CTATTTCATAGAAAATCTGTTCCTGATTTTTATAATTCAAGCCCAAACTCATAGGTACATCCTTCCTTTTCGCCAGAGACAAAGAATAATGTGTTTCACGACGATTCCATTCATAACTCTTCAAATGCATTTTTGACCATCCGTATCTTACTGCCTTCCACCCCGATCACATCAAACCTGCAAGGAATTTCCTCCAGATGCATTTCCTTTAAATACCACTGTGCACAACGAAAGATCGTCTGCTGTTTCCGCCAGTCCACAGCCTCCAAAGAAGTGCCTGCAATATTTCCGCGACGGTATTTCACCTCGCAAAATACCAGACAGCCGCCCTCTTTCGCAATGATATCAATTTCTCCCAGCGGGCAGCGGTAATTGAATCTCAATATTTCATATCCCTGCTGTTCCAGATAGTATCCGACTGCCTGCTCATATACTGTGCCTGTCGCCCGTCTGTTACGCTTGTTCACAGATGTATCTGCGGAACGCAATTTCTGCCCGTTCCTCACAGTGTCTGTCTTCTGCTTATTATTCTTGCCTACTCCCATCCCATGATTCCTTTGATAAATGTCTCTCTATGTATCGGAGACGGACCAAGCCGTTTTAATGCCTCGATATGTTCCTGCGAGCCATATCCCTTATGTTTGGCAAAACCATATCCGGGCAAAATTTCCTCATACTGTACCATCAATCTGTCCCTTGTCACCTTCGCCAGAATGCTGGCGGCAGCAATAGACACGCTCTTTGCATCTCCCTTGACGATCGGCACCTGACAGATTGGCACTCCGGGGATGGTTACTGCGTCATTCAGCAGCACATCCGGCATCACGCCCAGCTTATTGATTGCCTCACGCATTGCCTCATAGGTTGCCTGTAAAATATTGATCTCATCAATCCTCTTCGGCGATGCCATCCCAACACCTGCTGCCACTGCCTTTTCCATGATCTCGTCGTACAGCTCTTCCCTTTTTTTTGCCGACACTTGTTTGGAATCATTCAAATACAAAATCTCACAGTCCTTCGGCAGTATCACCGCACCTGCCACTACCGGTCCCGCCAACGGTCCGCGTCCGGCCTCATCGATACCACAGACAAACTCACAGTCTGCGAATCGTTCTTCAAATTCATGCATCCGTTTCAGCCGTGTGCGCTCCGCAGCCAGTTTTTCCTCCTGACGACGATACTTTGAAATCAACGCCTGAACTCCTGCTCTTTCGTCATCTGCATATTCCTGAAACAAAATCGGCAGCTCCTCCTGATGAGCCAGTTCAAACCGCTTTCTGATTGTGGAAATACTCTCATTCATGTTGAATTACCCCCAATCGATTCAATGGCCAGATACGCACCCATGCTCTGCCCATCAAGTCTTCACGCTTTATGATTCCCACACTCCCGACCCGGCTGTCCGAACTGTGATTTCGATTATCACCCAGCACAAAATATTCATCCTCCCCGAGAGTAATCGGCACTGCGGCAATCCCCGGATCGACCATCAGCTCATTTCCATAATGCTCATCTGATTTTTCCCCGTCAATATATACATAACCGTCTTTTACCTGTACCGTCTCGCCCGGAAGTCCGATGATACGTTTGATATAGTATGTGTTTTCCTTATATTTAAACGGAAATACAACAATTTCATAACGCTTTGGATCACGAAACCGATAAGACAGTTTATCCACCCACAAATTGTCTCCGTCATACAGAGTTGTCTCCATAGAATGTCCATCCACTCTTGTCCTCTGTCCGACATACGTGACAGCCAGAAAGGATAGAATCATGACTACAATGATATAAATGATCCATTCCAGCAGTTCCCGCAACACACTTATTTCTTTTTCCAGTGCTTTCTTGCTATAGTGCTTTCTTCTTTTCCCCATCTATTGCCATCCCCTTTCTCGCGCACCACATTTCACCCCCTCGTCTTCATGAAGTGACCGGCGCGGATATAAAAAGAATACCTCAAATGTAACTTTCCGCAGACTCCAGCGTTATTCTGCCCAGTCTTCCTCCACGGAAGTCATCCAGAAGAAGACGCGCTGCCTTTTCACTGTCCAGCTCGTTTCCTTTCACAAGGCAATGTCTGTTCCTTGCAATTTGCCCCAGAATTGCATATTTGTCCGCGTTTTCATCCACCTCATATTTTTCCGCCAGCACCTGCGGATATTTTCCCGTCAAAAATGTGATTAACTCCGCTGCCAACTCTTCCGTATTGAGAATTTCATCTTTGATGGAACCGATAAGAGCCAGTCGTAAACCTACCGTCTGATCCTCAAACTTCGGCCACAAAATTCCCGGCGTATCCAAAAGCTCCACATTTTTATTCAGCCGAATCCACTGCTTACCCTTCGTCACGCCCGGCTTATTCCCTGTCTTTGCACACGCTTTTCCTGCCAGTGCATTGATAAATGTAGATTTCCCTACATTGGGGATTCCCACAACCATCGCCCGCACCGGACGATTTAAAATTCCACGTTTGCGGTCGCGTTCGATTTTTTCCCGGCAAGCCTCCCCGATTACCCCGTTTATGGATTTGATTCCTTCTCCGCTTTTGGAATTTAATTTTAATACAGAGTATCCCTTATTTTGAAAAAACTCCACCCATGCATCATTTTTTGCGTCCTCTGCCAAGTCAGCCTTATTCAGAAGAATCAGGCGGGCTTTCTGTTTTCCCAGCTCATCAATATCCGGATTGCGGCTGCTCATCGGCACTCTGGCATCCACCAGTTCAATCACCAAATCTATCAGTTTGATATTCTCCTGCATCATCCGTTTCGCTTTTGTCATATGCCCCGGATACCATTGAAAATGCATGTCCATTCCTCCTGTTGTATGCCTGATATGGAAAAAGGACAACTACATCTCTTTTGTAATTGTCCCTCTCATCCTCACTTATTTTACTAACTCTTTTACCTTTGCGCTCTTGCCTACGCGGTCTCTTAAGTAGTTCAGTTTTGCTCTTCTCACTTTACCTCTGCGAACTACTTCAACATTCTCCACGTTCGGAGAATGCACCGGCCATGTCTTCTCAACGCCAACGCCGTTAGAAAATTTTCTGACTGTGAAAGTCTCTCTCACTCCGCCGCCCTGTCTCTTCAGTACAGTGCCCTCGAACACCTGAATTCTCTCACGGTTTCCTTCTTTAATCTTAGCAGATACTCTCACGGTATCTCCAACTCTGAATTCCGGAGCGTTCTCTTTCAACTGCTCAGTTTCAATGTTTTTAATGATATCGTTCATTTGTGTTTCCTCCTTTATCTTTGACGTTCTTAACACGCTCTGGTGCCAGCGGAACATCGCCTTCTTTTCACAAACAACTGTTGTATTTTATCATACTTTTCCAGAAACCGCAAGCGGTTTTTTCTTATTTTACCTTATTTTATCACTATTTCTCCCTGTTTCTCACACTGTATCTTCTGTGCCATCACATTCAGCATCATCTCGTACAACTGCCTGTGCTTATTCGCAATCACCTGCAAAATAATGCCGCAAATCCACAATAGCATCCCTATCGTTGCCACCACTCCCACCACGATCAAGGTAGGAAAACGGGGTACCAGACCGGTCTGCACAAATTCTATCAAAATCGGGACAAATCCAATGACAGCTGCCAAACACAGCGCCACACTTATCACCGAAAAAAAGTTATACGGTCTATACTCTTTAAACAAGGTGGCAATCGTGCCGAGCACCTTTGCTCCGTCTTTCATCGTGTCCAATTTGGAAATGCTTCCCGCCGGACGATTACGGTACGCCACAGTTAATTCCTTGATAGAAAACTTCTTATCCAGAGCATGTATCGTCATTTCCGTCTCAATCTCAAACCCTTCCGACATCACGGGGAACGCTTTCACGAACAGCCGTCCAAACGCCCGATATCCGGTCATAATATCATGTACTTGACTGTGGAAGAGCCGGTTAATCAAAAAACAGACCAGCCGGTTTCCTGTATTGTGAAACATCCGCACATTTTCCTGATAATAGGTAGAAGAAAGCCGGTCACCTATTACCATATCCACCTTATTTTCCAGCACTTCCCGCACCATCTCTTTTGCGCTCTCTGCCGGATACGTATCATCGCCGTCCACCATCAGATAACAATCGGCATCAATATCCCGAAACATCCTGCGGATGACATTTCCCTTGCCCTGACGATGTTCATAACGGACAATTGCTCCGGCCTGGCGGGCGATTTCGTCGGTACCGTCATCCGAATTGTTGTCATAGACATAAATATCGGCGTCCGGCAGCTCCCGTCTAAAATCTTCCACCACTTTTTTTATTGTCATGCTTTCATTGTAGCATGGAATCAAAACCGCAATCCTGCTCATGTTTCGCCCTTTCTAATTCCGCCAGCCAGCGTTTTTCTTTTTCCGTCAACTCACACTGTTCCAACAAATCGGGTCTGCGCTCCCGTGTGCGCAGAATCGACTGCTCTCTCCGCCATTTTTCAATATTGGCATGATGACCGGACAGCAGCACCTGAGGCACTTTCTTCCCATGCCATTCTTCCGGTCTGGAATACTGTGGATACTCTAACAGATTATCTTGAAACGACTCAAACTCCGCCGACACATCATTGTGCAGCACTCCGGGTACCAGTCTGGAAATCGTGTCCACCATGACCATTGCAGGCAATTCACCGCCCGTCAGTACATAATCACCGATAGAAACATAGTCTGTGACTATTTCTTCCAACACACGTTCATCGATTCCTTCATAATGACCGCACAGCAGAACAAGGTCTTCTTCCTGCGCCAGTTCTTCTGCCATCTTTTGCGTGAAAACATCTCCCTGTGGAGACAGATATACGACACGTATCTGTTTTTCTCTCTTCTCCTCCGTAAATCCATCTCCCCGACTACATGTCTCCCCACCAGTGTCATCCTTTTGATTCTGCATTTTATCGGTTGATTTTCTCTGAAGAATACGCTCTGCCACCGACTCATAAGCGAGATACACCGGCTCTGCCTGCATCAGCATACCGGCTCCGCCGCCATACGGATAATCATCTACACTCTGATGCTTATTAAATGCATAATCCCGGATATTGACCGCCTCAATACTAAGCAGCCCTTTTTCCACGGCTCTGCCGATAATGCTTGTGTGCAGCCCGTTCATTACCATATCCGGAAACAATGTCAAAATATGAAAATTCATGTCACACCAGCCCTTCCAGCAAATGAACCGTCATCTTCATAGCCTCAACATCGACATCCAGAATACACTGCCGAATAGCCGGAACCAGAACTTCTCCCAGATGTTCAAATATAATTACATAAACCTCGTTGGCTCCGGTCTCCATAACATCCTTCAAGGTACCCTTTTCTCCTTCATCAGTGACAACTTCCATGCCGATTAAATCCGCAATATAGTATTCGTCCTCTGCCAATTCCACAGCATCCTCGCGGGGTACCATCAGACTTTTTCCTTTGTATTTTTCAATGTCGTTTATATTATCGATTCCCTTAAATTTTACAATCACAAACTGTTTAAAAAACCTTACCTTTGAAATTTCCATAGGGATCTGTTCTTTTCCTGTATCCAGTAATACCTGTTTTAAATCCAGAAAGCGCTCCGGATTATCCGTTGTAGGATACACCTTCACTTCTCCACGCACGCCATGGGTGGAGGAAATGACTCCCACCTGAAAAAATTGTTCCATATTTTCCTCCTGCTGCATAGGACTAATATCCCATAGAACATGTGCCCGCCGCACACATTGATAAAAAAGGACAGTCCTACAGGGCTGTCCCTTCTCACATAACTTATTGAATGATATCTACGACTACTCTCTTGTCGTCTTTGGCTGCCGCTGCTTTTACCACGGAACGGATTGCTTTCGCAATACGTCCTTGTTTGCCGATAACTTTGCCCATCTCGCCGTCTGCTACACGAACCTCAAGCACGGTCGTTCTGCCTTCCTGCTTTTCCGTAACGACAACGCCTTCCGGGTTGTCAACCAAAGCTTTTGCGATTACTTCCACTAATTCTTTCATTCAAATATCCTCCCGGCAGCTTATTTTTCAATTCCTGCCGCTTTAAAAATCTTGCTGACAACTTCTGTCGGCTGAGCACCATTTGCAAGCCATTTCTTAGCTGCCTCTTCATTTACTTTGAACTCACTCGGCTCGCAATTCGGATCGTATGTGCCGATTTCCTCGATAAATCTGCCGTCTCTCGGGGATCTGGAATCAGCTACGATAATTCTATAGAAAGGAGCCTTTTTCTTTCCCATTCTTGTTAATCTGATCTTTACTGCCATTTTTAGTTACCTCCACTTTTTCTTGTTTCTGTAAAATATCTATGTGTTAAAAAGGAAATTTGAATTTTCCTTTTTTACCACCTATGCCTCCCATGAGTCCCGGAAGTTTCTTCATCATCTTCCGCGTCTCATTAAACTGTTTCACCATGCGGTTTACTTCCGCAATATCCACTCCCGCGCCTTTGGCGATCCTGTGCTTTCTGGATATATTCAAAAGGTCGGGATTTTGCCTTTCCTCTGGAGTCATGGAGTAAATCATTGCCTCCATGCGAGCCATCTTTTTTTCGCTCTCCTCCGAATCAATTTCCGGCATCTTCTTGTTTCCCATGCCGCCAAGCCCCGGCATCATGCCCATGACGCCTGTCTCTTATACACATCTCCGAGCC